>CAILXB010000306.1 GCA_903838025.1 uncultured Chlorobiaceae bacterium | reverse complement strand
CCTCGGAACCCATAATGGCAAAGCGTCCGTGCTGGCCGATGGCGGAGATGATTTTTTCGTTGGCAATATTATCAAGTTTTTTGACCTCTTCACCCTGTACATTGGTCTCACCTGTTAAACCAAGAATGTCAACCAGACCGGCGCGGACGACCTCTTTTCGTACAAGTTTTGCGGCAAAGGCCACGTCGTTGAGAAGGTCGGTAAGTTCGCCGTGTGCTTCGGGAAAGAATTTCTGCTGTTCAAGGATGTGGCGTTCAATCGTAATCAAATTACTCATGTTCTCTTTTCCTGATGGTTAGTGTTCGTTTATTCATCAATAAACAAGGTCTATCGTTCGAACTCCAATGTAGGGATATTCAGAGCTTCTTTCAAGTGCATAAGCCAGCAGATCTTTGGCGAAATGTTTTTTTTCAGGAAATGGCGAACTCTTGCCTAAATTGAGCTTCTTTTCATTAGCCCTCTTTTTAATTTTTCATGAAACGATACCGCTGGAATTTTCGCACTCCCGATGAACAGGCGGTACTTGTTCTTTCAGAGGCAATCAATGTTTCGCTGCCTGTTGCAAGGGCGCTCTTCAATCGCGGCGTTCAGACCTACGGAGAGGCAAAGGAGTATTTCCGGGCTTCGATTCTTGATCTTCCCTCCCCCTTTCTTTTGCAGGATATGGAGCGTGCGGTAGAGCGCACGTTGCGGGCTATCCGGGAGCATGAAAAAATTGTGCTCTATGGCGATTATGATGTTGATGGCACAACCGGCACGGCGCTGCTCCTGCTTTTTTTGAAAGAGCAGGGGGCTCAAGTCTCCTACTATATCAATGACCGTTTTACGGAGGGTTATGGCCTCTCGACTGAGGGTATCGACTCCGTTGTTGAGCAAAACGTCACGCTCCTTGTGACGGTTGATTGTGGCATAAACGAGAATGAAGCGATACGACGGTGTCAAGGCATCGGTATTGATGTCATTATCTGCGACCATCATGAGCCCGATGAGCTCCCCCCGGCCTATGCCATTTTGAATCCAAAGGTTCCCGGTTCCACCTATCCTTTCAGGGAGTTATGCGGGTGCGGTGTGGCTTTCAAGTTTATTCAGGCCATTGCCGAGCGAATGAATGCCGCTCCAGAGAGCTGGCAGAAATATCTTGATTTTGTAGCCATTGCCACAGCGGCCGACATGGTCTCTCTGGAAAATGAAAACCGGACGTTGGTGCGTGAAGGGTTACAACGAATGCGCACCAACCCCAGAGCCAATTTACTGGCGATGTTCGCGCTCATGAAAGTTGCTCCGTCAGAATTCGGCATGTTTCATATTGCATTTGGCATTGCGCCTCGTATCAATGCCGCAGGAAGAATGCACTCCGCACATCTTGCCGTGGAGTGGTTGCTTTCCGATTCGATGGAGGAGTGCAAGCGCCATGCCGATGAGCTTGACGGTATGAACTCAAGGCGCAGGGAAATTGATGCCGACATTATGGTGCAGGCTGAAAAGCTGATTGCAAGCCATGTTGCCTCCTGGAGTTCTTCGATTGTGCTTTACGATGAATCATGGCATATCGGAGTGCTTGGTATTGTGGCTTCTAAAATGATTGAAAAACATTATTTGCCGACGGTCATCCTTGGAGGCATGAACGGGCTTATCAAGGGATCGGTACGAAGCGTTGAAGGGCTTAATATCTTTGAGGCACTGCAGGAGTGTGGCGACTATCTCGAACAGTTCGGAGGGCATCAGCAGGCGGCAGGAATTACCCTTCGGCCCGAAAATTTTGCCCCATTCCGCAAAAAGTTCAATGAGGTCTGTTCCGATCGTCTCTCAATCGGACAACGGCAGAAAGAGCTCGTTGTCGATTCACGGCTTGCCCTTGAGGAGATTACCGGCAATTTTATCAATGTGCTTGAACAGTTTGCCCCTTACGGTCATGGGAACCGTGAGCCACTCTTTATGTCGGAAGAACTTGTACTCTACGGCCAGCCAAAACTGCTCAAAGAGAGGCATGTCAAGTTCGCTCTCAGGGACAAGAACGGGCGTACCTTCGAAGTGATCGGCTTTGACCGTATTGACGTTTACACCGCGCTCACAACTCAATTCCGTCCGGTATTTTCGATGGTCTATTCGATCGAGAAAAGGATGTGGAACAACCGCGAGCAGTGGCAGATCAAGCTGAAAGATCTTGAACTCACCAACCCGTAGCACTTTGGCAAAGGGTTACGGGTGTTTTTCTTGAATTTCCGGCACACTTTTTTCATGGTGGATACGCGTGAGAATACCGGCAAGTGAGGAGATGGCCGAAATAACGAAGAAGATGAGAGAGAGTGCAACGCCTGCGTTTGTTCCAAGCTTTATAAATCCCAGAAGATAAAAGAATGTGATCTCTCGGGCTCCAGCTCCTCCGATCGTGATTGGAATAATGGTTGCGATTGTCGATATCAAAAATATCGCCAGATAGTCAACGATATATGCATTCTGTGAAATGGCTTTCAGGATAAAAAATGCTGATATCACCTGGGTAATCTGAATCAGCAGCGATTCGATGGAGGTGATGGTAAAAACTCCGAGAAACTGTTTATAAAAGAGCTTGTTGAGCAGCCGTGCCAGCGGGTAGATAGCAATGAGCAAGAGCCAGAGATAGGGCACAAACCGGGGAAGGTGCAAGGCAAAACTGCTTGGTTGCAGCAGGATGAGTGAGAGAAAGGTCAGTGCGATCATTCCTGACAGACGGTCCCAAAAAACAGCATGAAAAACATTGATCATTTTTATGCCGTGATTTTTTTGCAGCACATAAATTTTGTAGCCATCACCTCCGACGCCTCCCGGAAGGAAAAGATTATAGAACATCCCGAGATAGTAAAGCTTCAGGCTGTAGAGAGTGGAGAGTTCAATACCGATAGCCTTGAAAAAGCGGTTCAGGCGTACAGCATTGATGACTTTGGAGATATTGAAAAAAAGAAGCGAGAGCAGAAGGTACCAGGGGTTGGCATTCCGGATAATGTCGCCAAGTTTAGCAACATCGGTTTTTTTCAAAACAAGATAAAGAGCTGCACTGGTGATAATGAGCTGCAGCAGCGTTTTGAGCAGCTTTTTGGGGTTTATTTTACGGTTTGCCAACGATTTTTTTTATGATATAGGGTTTTTTGTTCTGCGACTCGTAGTAGGTGCGCATGATGAATTCAGCAATAAAGCCGGTCGTAATGAGCTGAATGCCGATAAAGGTCATGATGATGCCCAGCGAGAGCAGCGGACGGCCGCCAATTTCATGACCCATAATTTTCAGGGCAAGAAGGTACATGTTCAGGGCTACGCCAATAAAGAGGGAGAAAAAACCAAGCGTCCCGAAAAGATGCATCGGTTTTTGACTGTATTTTTGGAAGAAGAGCATGAAGAGCAGGTCGCTCAACACCTTGCAGGTGCGCCCTACACTATATTTTGATGTTCCAAACTTTCTGGGATGGTGCTGCACATCAACCTCTTTCATGTCTGCGCCATAGAGTTGCACAAGCACTGGTATAAAGCGGTGCAGCTCTCCGTAGAGGCCAAGATTTTTGGCAACATCTTTTTTGAAGACTTTCAGCGTGCATCCATAGTCGTGGATGTGCACATTGGTTAAATTCCTGATGAGGGCATTGGCTATCCTGCTCGGAATTTTTCTCAAGAACATTCCATCCTGTCGTCCTGTCCGCCTGCCTGCAACCACGTCAAGATCGTGGTCATGAAGGAAGTGTATCATCATCGGAATATCTGAAGGATCGTTTTGCAAGTCACCGTCCATGGTGGCAATCAGTTCACCTCGTGCATGATCAATGCCAGCAGCCATTGCGGTTGTCTGCCCGTAATTCTTGTTGAGTATGACAAGTTGCGCATTGGCCGGAGCGTAGGTACGGATTTCATCCACGGTGTTATCGGTAGAGCCATCGTCAACCAGAATAATCTCATGCTCAATATCCACCAGTGAGAGGGCAAGAGACGCAAAGAGATGTTTGATATTCTCAGCCTCATTCATAACCGGTATGACCACCGAAAGCTTCATGGAATCAGAATTCATTGCCTCATTTTTGCCAGTACCATGCCGTTTTTGCGATAGAGTATGGCTGGATTATCAAGCATATCAAGCTCCTTGACGGTTGTCAAAACAATTTCGCCAGGCACTGGTAAACGCCTTTCAACAAAAGATTCCAAATATACTAAAAAAGAGGGGTTCCAGGTTTTCCACATCACGATGTTATACCCTTTCTTTTTTGTCATGAGAGCCGCCTCCTTCACCGGTTCCTGCATGAGGCTTCCGGCACAAGGCATAAGGTAAAGAGTTATCAGTAGCGAAAAAACGATCCCATTCAAAATCATTTTCCATTCGGCTGGCAGGCGGGGGAGAAATGTTATGAGAGAGAGGCCTGCGATAGCGGCACCGATAACCAGTAGATAGTTAAGCCCTGTAAGCCCCGCAGCACCCTCAAGTATTGCCCTGATATAGCCATCATCAATGTGTTGCAGCGCCACAGGCAGGAGAAAAGGGAGGCTGGCGAGAGCTGCAAGAAAAAGCAGCGGCCATAGCACAAAACGTCCGGGATGGAGGCTTAATGGCAATGCTCGGGCCATGAGGATAAAGAGCGGTGTATAGCCGTAGATCATGTAGTGGGGCAGTTTTGTACCGGAGAGGGAGAAAAAGAGAAAGACAAAGGTGGCCCAGATCAACAAAAAGCGGTTCATCTGGTCGTAAAGCAGGCTTTTGAGGTTGAACAGCAGGGTAAAAAAGAGACCGGTAAAGGGCATAAGGCCGAGAATGATGACCGGGATGTAATAGAGGAGGGATCCGGAGTGCCCCTCAAAAGAGGAGCTAAAGCGGTTGATATTGTGTTTGAAAAAAAAATCCCTCAATAAAGGCCATACCTTGATCACGGTATTCAAGTAGATACCAGGGAAGGGCTATGGCCACAAAGAGCACCATTCCAATCGGGTTGCAGATCATGCTGAACCATTGTTTTAACGATCGCTCTTGCAGTGAAAAGAGAAAGGTGACGGCAAAGGGAATAATGACGGCGATAGGCCCTTTTGTGAGCATTCCGAATCCGGCGGCGGCAAAGGCGAGATAAAGCGTAGCTTTTGATTCTGTTTTGTAGTGGTGGAGCAGGCTGAACATGGTGATGGCGAGAAAGCAGTTGAGCACTCCGTCGGCTATGGCCGCCCTTGCAATCACCATCACCTGCAGCGAGAGCACCATCATGGCCGCCGCAAAAAATGCCTGGCGGTTGCCAATTTCACGGCGCATAAACAGAAAAATTGATGCGGCCCATGCGCTTCCGCCTAAGGCAGAGGGAAAGCGAAAAGCAAACTCGTTGAGTCCAAAAAACTTGACCGAGGCGAGTTGCAGCCAGTAAATCAGGATTGGTTTATCAAAACGGGGTGTGCCGTTCAGCCAGGTGGTCAGATAGTTTTTGCTGATCATCATCTCCCGTGTTGCCTCACTGAATGCCCCTTCATCAACATCAAAAAGGGGGGTAGAGCCAAGGCCGAGGAAAAAACTAATAAGGACAAGGAGTGCCAGTGCTGCCAAAAACCAGCTTGTTTCAGATTTTGTTTTGCAGAGAGTTGTCAAATTTTGATGTAAAATAAAAATTATAGAGCAGCACGGTGGAAACAATGCCCAGAAAAGAGCCTGCAATCACATCGCTGATATAGTGCTGGGCAAGAACTATACGACTGAACGCGACCAGTATACCCCCAAAAAGAGCACCAAATCGCCATCGCGGGTAAAGTATTGCAAGAAGTGTTGCTACACTGAAGGCTGTTGCCGAATGGCCGGAGGGAAAGGAGGTCCATGCGTATTGCCAGTGGAAAAAGTCAAATCCGTACATATGCTCATTAAAATAAAGCCTCGGTCTTGCCCTGCCGGCGATATATTTAAGCAGGTCGGCACTTAATCCAGAAACGGCGACAGTAGAGAAGAGGAAGAGGCCTGAAGAGGCCCAAGAGAGGTTCCTCTTGCGAAAAATGACAAAAAGCAGCATTCCTCCTGTCAGGTAGGCGAGTGAATCGCCAAAAAGCGTTATTTTATCGAATATGTTGTACAACAAGGTGTTCTCACGTGCATGAAACCACAACGCAGTTTGTATATCGGCAAAAAGATAACTGAGGATGCAGAGCAGGATAACGGTTGACGAGGCGACACTCCATTGACGGGTTTTGTTCATCATGGTATTACTTGTTGTGAATCAGGCTGTAATCGGTAAATTTGCGCATCTTGTTTTTTTTTGTCTTGAGAGGAAATTCAAGAAAAATTTAATAGTTTTTGTATCGATTCATGGTGTCGTATTTGCTTGTAATGTATACAAAAATCGCATTTTTTTCACCATTATAGCCTCTTGTTTTTCCTTTTGAATGTCCGGAAAAATTGTAAATGGCTGGCGATTGGTCAGTAAAAATTCTTAACCATCAACTTATGGAGACGGCGATGTCAGAAAAGTGTGAGCACGGTCACGAAGCGACTCCGCATCACCACCATCATCACCATACATCAGGAAACATCAAAGTTGCTTTTTTCCTCAATTTGGGCTTTACCCTTGTCGAGGTTGTCGGGGGAGTGCTAACCGGCAGTACCGCAATTCTGGCCGATGCAGTCCACGACCTCGGCGACTGCTTTGCCCTTGCCCAGGCATGGTACTTCGAGAGCATCTCCGGCGAAAAGAGCAGTGCCCGTTACTCTTATGGCTACAAGCGTTTCTCCCTTCTCGGTGCGCTTATCAGTACAGTGGTGCTGCTCACCAGCTCACTTTTTGTGCTCGCCCACGCCATCCCCCGCATTCTCGAACCGCAAAAACCCGATGCAGGCGGGATGATTCTTCTGGCCATCGTCGGTGTGCTGGTCAACGGCATTGCCATGGCAAAACTTTCCAAAGAGAGCGGCATGAACGCCAAAGTTGTTGCCCTGCATCTGCTCGAAGATGTGCTCGGATGGGTTGCTGTGCTGGTTGTTGCCGTTGTGCTCTACTTCTGGAATATCCCGGTGCTCGACCCGCTTCTCGCCGTCATTATCACGCTCTATATCCTCTCCGGTGTGGTCAAAAATCTGAAGGCTATGCTGCCGGTCTTTCTGCAGGCGGTACCCGCTCAGCTTGATATCGCCCTTATCACAAGGGAGATTGAGACGATGGAGCATATTCATGCCGTGCACCACGCCCACCTCTGGTCACTCGACGGTGTTCATACCGTTTTTACCGCTCACCTCGAAGTCGATACTCTCCTCGACGCCGAAGCCTACATGCAGCTTAAGGAGCGAATCAGAGCGCTGGTTGATCGGTACGGGCTCTATCACTCAACTGTCGAAATCGAATATCCTGGCGAAGCGTGCCGGAATGTACTCTCGGCATAGCCGACCATCACTTCCCCTCTGGCAGGCAGGGCTTCATCATTGTTGCCCTGCCTGCTGATCATCGTTTTCTGTCAGAGAGCTGCAAGAGTATAGCTCAAGGCTTGATATAGGCGTTCAGACCGATGATGATTGGTTTGCCATTAACCTCTGCGGTGGTGGTGGTGTTGCCGTGGGTGCTTGCAACAACAAGGGTCTTCCCTGAAGCTGAAGGTGTCGGCGTTTCGAGGTCTATTTCGATGAAAAGCTTGTTGTTCTTGATCTCTACCGTCATTGCCATGATTCGGGTCTCCTGTTTTGGTTGGTGTTATAAAAAGGGGAGTATACGGAATTATCGTATTTGTTGATCAGCCAATGTTATCGGGATGCCTGCTTTTGTTCAAGAGTATCCAAAATATTTTTGATATTGCGGTACATGGAGTCCCATAATTTTAAATCACGATTAACCAGAGTCTACTGATGAAAAAACTTTTATTGCTCTGTTTTCTCCTGCTTGCAGGATGCACCGGTGTTCCGCAGGGAATCACGGTTGTTGATGATTTTTCTCTCAGTCGTTATCTTGGCACCTGGCATGAAATTGCCCGTCTTGATAACCGCTTTGAAAAGGAGCTTGATCCGGTATCGGCGACCTATTCGCTCGCCCCGGATGGCAGCGTCAAGGTGGTGAACAAGGGGTATGACTTGACAAAACAGGAGTGGAAAACCATTCAGGGGCGCGGCGTTTTTGTTGATGATAAAAATACTACCCAGGGCGCTCTGAAGGTCTCCTTTTTTGGCCCGTTTTATGCGAGCTACAATGTGATTGATCTCGACAAGGCGGGCTACCGCTGGGCGATGGTCTGCGGTCGCGACAAATCCTATTTCTGGATTTTGTCGAAAGATGCTGTGATGGAGCCAGCGCAGCTCAGTGCGCTTGTGGCCAAGGCGGCAACACTCGGTTTTGATATGGCCAAATTGCGCTATCTGGGCAAGAAAAAGCTTTAAGGAATAATTTTATATGAAGGAGCCTCTATGGCCATTATGACCGAGTTTTTAAGTTTGATTGTGCCTATTGCAGTTATTGAAGAGAAGTACCCCGGCGGCTGGGATCGTTGTTTGAAAGATCACCAGGTCGCCATTGGCGGGCGAGTCTGGTTTGATGATTATCTCTTCCGTGACGGAGCGATGAACCCCGTAGCGATGGGGCAGTTGCTCAATCAGTGGTGGAAATTGGGGTTTGAGTGCTACGCCGAAAAAGAGGGAAAAAAGTACTGGAAAGATGTTTGTGTCTATGAGGGGCCGCTTGAAGTTGCTCCCATGCCATGCGAGTGGCTGGCCGAGGATTTGGCGAGCCAGACGCTCTACTTCAAGGGGCACGCAATGGGGGAGATTAAAGGGCGTGACTGGGATTTGATTGATGACTGGGAGGAGCTGAAATTTCCTGGAATCTGAAGGCGGCGGAACGCAGTATCTTCTTTTCAAAAAATCAGAACGCTTCAATTTTTTTCAAAAACCTGAAAAAGAAGAGGTTGTTTACTTTGAATTATTCTGACATCCACGATCGTTTACAGCAGAGAAATGGTTATACTTTACAGGTGATAAATCTAGGAGATGTTATCGCGAAAAAGTTTATTCGGTATTGTGGGTGGAGTAAATGCAGGAAGATTTGTTGCGATAACTGACTTCAGAAACAGAGGGGAATAGCAATGGTACCGTCTATGCAAACCGTTACGCTTCACGATGCGGAATGCCAGCTTGGCCGACTGGTTGAGCAGGCGGCGCTCGGTAAAGCTTTTATTATCAGCAAGGCCGGACGGCCAATGGTTAAAGTGATACCATTTGACCCTGTGGCAGGGAACATTGAACGTCTTGGTTTTATGATGGGTGAAATTTCTGTGCCGGAAGATTTCGATTGTATGGGCAGTAGTGCGATAGCGGGATTTTTTAATGAAAATGCTCCATGAATCTCTTGCTTTGATTTTCAGTGCCGCAAGTCTCTGAGAAATCAGTATCAAATCCAGATTGGGACGTTCTGATTTCAATGTTGATCCCGCCCGTTTGAGGCGTATGCTTTTGCTTAATACTTACCGTGAATTAGCTGTAAGCAGTGAACATGCTGTGGCTGTAAGTATCCTTCCCTTGCTGCATAAAGATCCTTTTGACCGAATGCTTATTACACAAGCTCGGACAGAAGCAATGCTATTGATAACTTCAGATAGTTTGGTCGCAGCTTATGGAGAAGGAATCCGGCTGGTATAACTTTAGAAGAGAGTAGCAGTAACATGAACACAACCGTTGTAATAACCGGCAGTACACGGGGCATAGGGTTTGGACTTGCCCGTTGCTTTCTTGAGAGAGGGTGCAATGTGGTGCTGAATGGACGCTCTCAAGAAAGTATCCGTAAAGCTACGGAGCAGCTTCAGGGCTATGGCGAGCGTGTGGCCGCCGTCGCAGGCGATATCAGCAGCCGGGAGGCAAGTATCCGGCTCTACGACGAGGCGGTCAGCCATTTCGGGCGTGTTGATATCTGGATCAACAACGCAGGTCTTGGCCATGAGATGCGCAACCTCTGGGAAGTTGACCATCATGAACTCCGTCAGGTGCTCAGGGTCAATATTGACGGGGTTGTCTCCGCCACCATTATTGCGTTCCTGCGCATGAAAGAGCAAGGTGGAGGGAAGATTTTTAATATGGAGGGGCTTGGCAGCGACGGTTTTATGCTCGATGGCCAGACCCTGTACGGCACCACCAAATGTGCGCTCACCTACTTTACCCGCTCTTTTGCCCACGAAGCACGCGGCACATCGGTGCAGATTGGCACCATCAGTCCCGGCATGGTGGTGACCGACATGCTGCGCCGTACGGTCAGTGACGCTTCAGCGGAGAGCCAGAAAAAAAAGCAGTTTTTCAATATCATGGCAGATGAAGTTGAGAGCGTTGCCCCCTTTCTCACCCGAAAAATGCTTGCAACAACGGCTCAATCGCCAAAAATAAAATGGTTGACCAAGCAAAGGATGATAGGGAAAATCCTGCTTGCCCCTTTCCGCAAGCGAAACTTTTTTGCCTGAAGCGCTCTTTTTTTCAGAGTGGAAGCCCGTATTCGGCAAGGATACTCCGGACATGCCGGGGCACCAGCTTTTCGAGCTGCTCCGGGTAGCGGAATTTGACATAGTAGTAATGCCTGATCAGGTGAAAGTCCACCGAGTAGTGGGCAAACCCAATCCCTTTCGGTCCGATCAGACCAAGCACTCCGGCAAGCAAGTTGCCGAGCCAGAGCGGAATCCTGCTTTTTGGCGAATACTCTTTTTTCTCTCCTTTCATGCTCTCGATGATGCGTTTTGTCGTGCTCTCGACAAATGATCGACACTCCCACTTGCCTGATTCCGGATATCGCTGGAGTTCCGCTTCAATCAGCTTCAGCAGTTTTTGACCTGTTTCTGTTCGTACCAGAATCCATTGCCGTTTCTGCTTTGGAAGCAGTTCGGCACCGATATAGCCTACGGTAATGTCGGCAAGGCTGTTGAGATAGTCAAAACAGCTCATACATGCAGGCGGGAAGATAGCCGGATCAGAAAGCTCTTCCGGAAGGCTGAAGAAGGGGACTTTTTCAATGCTTTCGTCAAGGTGTCGGATGTGAATTCGAAAATCCTGCATGAACTCGATATGGCAGGCGGTGTCGGGCGATTTCGTCATTCTTTTCAGAATCCAGGGCCATTTTGAGCGTGCAACATTGTCCACGCAGGGAATGCCTATGGTCAGGATCTCCATCTCCCTCAAGTACTCGAACCGCTTCTGAAAATCCCTGAGTGTATGCAGGTGACATGCCGCTCCAATGACGAGGACTTTTTTCATTCCCAGACGATAAGCACTCTCAAGTGAAGATAACACCGGGGAGAGCACAGGCTTATTGCCTCTCGTCGCATAGATTTCATCAAGGCTCCAGGCCAGCACTGGCTGAGAGAAAAAATGATGGCCGGGAGTGTGTTGCAGCGAAACAACCCCTTCAACAAGCTCCTCTTCAAAAGCTCTCATGGCCATGCGGGTAATAATGCCGCTCCACTGCGAACCGGGTAGCGGTTTTTTCAGTTGAGCCGTAAAGCGCTCAAGTGTGATGCCAAAGCGCATCTCCACCGGATCATCCAGACTTCGTTCCCGCCCGAAGAGCCGTTTTTCGCTTTCGCCAAGCCAGCCGTTTGTAAACACACAGCTCAGCACACTCTGCTCAACCGGCCAAGCCTGAACGGAACAGAGACCGCATGAGCTGCAAAGTCCGTTTGTATGCTGGTTCTGGTTTCTTGCTTCGATGACTGGTTCAACGCTTGTCATGTTGTTCTTGATAAAGCTATCCATTGCAGCACAAAAATTGCTATTGTTACACAACAAAGGATGAAATATAAAAGATAATCATTAAACGGATCATTGATACCGAATCCATGATACTGAAACGTATACAGTTGGAAAACTTTCGCGCAAAAGAGGATGTGCTACTGGAGCTTGGAGCGCGGTTGACGTTATTGATGGGTACTAATGGTTCGGGGAAAACCACTCTTCTTGATGGAATTTCAATTG
>CAILXB010000305.1 GCA_903838025.1 uncultured Chlorobiaceae bacterium | reverse complement strand
CTGCATGAGAATCATGAGAAAGCCGATATGGCGTTTCTTGTAGCGAATTGCCTGATTATATCCTTCACGAACATACTCGGTCACAGCTTCATAGAGGCTTTGCTGGAGATGATGGCGTGGCTCCCATGATACCGCGATCAACTGCGTCCGGCGAGGCTTGAAAAGCGGTTTATTGTCGGCATCTACAGCATTTCGTTTCTCAGTACGAATCACATAGGGCATCACCCGTTCACGAGACACACTCTCCAAATCGGGAAAGGCCTCCTTATCGAGTACCGACATTAACCGGTGAAAAGCATCACTCTTCCCCTGATGAGGAGTAGCCGAAAGCAACAGTACATAAGGCGCAGCCTCTGCCAGCCCTTGACCAAGCCTGTGACGGGCAACCTGATCAGTACTGCCGCCCAAACGGTGAGCTTCATCGACAATGACCAGATCCCATCCCGCAGTTATCAGCTCTTCATAGCGGCTTCGGTTATACTCACCCACTCGTTCCGCCGACCAGCCCCGCCGTTTCTCCATTGGTTTCACCGAATCCAGAGAGACAATAACCTGATCGAACATTGACCACAGTGAATTGCCGCTCTCCGATCCGGGAGCCAAACGCTGAAGCGTTCCGATATCATCACCAAGCACCAGCCGAAACTGCTCATTGAAGTGAGTCTGCATTTCCGCGACCCACTGAGTCGCCAAACCTTTGGGAGCAACCACCAGTGTACGGCGCACCAATCCGCGAAGCTTAAGCTCCCGCATGATAAGGCCCGCTTCAATAGTTTTGCCAAGGCCAACCTCATCGGCCAGCAAATATCGAACCCGGTCGCCAGAAACCGCTTTTGACAAAGCATGAATTTGATGAGGGAGCGGAATCACGTTTGACTCCATTGGAGCCAGCAAGACATGACCATCAGAAGCGTTACTTCCTCCTTCCAAAACTTCCGCCAGCTTTGCTGCTGCCGCAATATATCCGATCCGGTGAGCCTCAATCTCAGGACGCAGGGCAACATTCAGTGGCTGCAATGCAGAACGGGGAACACGCACAACCGCGTCCTGATTCGGCAACCACACCCGGCAAACCGTCTGACCCCACAAGGTGTGCTCTTCAATGACCTTGCAAGCACTTTTGTGGATGGTGCTGTATTGCCAGGTTTTATCCATATCGAACAATTCCCATCGACTTAGTCAGTGCACAGTGACTAAGTTGATTGTAAACTGACGCGAACTTAGTCACAAGCTTAGTCACTCGACACCTCCCATACTTTCAACCGTCTGAAACCATGTTGAAGATTTATTCTCCCATTCTGGTTATTACCTTCATCGCGAACACTCAACCCACCTGACACAAAGAGGGGTTGTTCAGGATTATTCAGATCCTCGCCGGTACAACCAGCTTCATCGAGATAATAAAAGTGCATACTATTCTATCTTTTGATACCGTAAAGGTCTTGAAAGCTTCATGATCTTATGTTCATCTATAGCTTTTTTCAGCCATATATTAAGCTGTGTCTTAACCACATCGAGTGACTCAGAAAGCTCTTCAATGGTGGCAGAAGTTGTCAGTTTATTTAATATGAGCGGCAATACAGCCTTATAAACAGTATTCGTGAATTCACCTGAATTTATTTCTTCTTTTACCACAGGTATCCCTCCACTCACTTTTTCATCAGCCATTTCCCTTGCATTTTCAATACTTTTCGTTTCCTCGACTGACATATAGTCAAAAAGGCCAAGATTTTTCTGGCATTGTTTCTCTTGAGTTTGAGTTGACAAGTCAGAAAGTTGTTGCTTCAAGCTATTTCGGTCGATGGACTCCGGCCAAGGGATTGCACCAAAATCAATCAATTTCTCATTCCCTTGCGGCGCATTGTCACCAATCCGAACAAAAACAGGCAGTGAATTTTCCCGTTTGAGTTCCTCCTCGGCACCAGCCCATGTCCCGCCTTTTTTATACTCGGCACTGACGACCAGCCCATAGTCCGCCATGGCATAGATGAGCTTATTTCTGCCCATGGCTGTTCCCACAGTAAAGTGGGCGTTGGGATGATAGGGAGAGATTAACAGCAAACGTCCATCAGCAATCGCATGGCGAGCACTGCGCTCGACGCTTTTCTTTAAGAGGTTTTCTGCGAGAATTCCTATGGCCACTCCACCAACATTAAGGGATGCGGTCATGGAAATCTGGTCAACACCTCGAGCACCTCCAGAAACTACCGGCATTCGATTATAGGCACACAACTCTGCGACATGACGGGTAAAGGCTTCACCTTCTGAATCCACATTACGGGAGCCAACAATACCGAGTCCTCCTCCGTTCAGCAGAGAGCGATCACCCACACCAAACAACAGCGGAGGCGCAATATTTTTGAGATGTTTTTTGTAACGAACCGGATAATCCGAATCGCTTCGGCTGATAATCCAAATGCCATTGCGATGCCACTCTTCTACGGCAAAACCAAGGTGAACACCTCTACTAAGCAGGGATTCCAAACGTTGCTTGTCAAGCCCAGATCCAATGGATGCCTCGACAATATTTTCTTTTTGCAGTAGATCACCGGGACGCATTTTTACCCCAACGAGCCACCGAACAAGCGATGAATATTCTGACAGTGAAAGTGGTTTTTCAGCATGGTCTTTTCCGAAAACACCGCACAGCAGGATAATCGCTTTTGTATCTTCCGTTAAAAAATCTTTCATCATTAATCCATCCTTGGCGAATTTAAAGCTAATGCCATTGGGTATACAGCGGAGCAGCCCGCTTGACGCAATAAGGCTGATGCAATGGTGAAAGTCCAACCTGAATCAATCATGTCATCAACCAATAAACATTTTCCTTTGAAGCACTGATCCGTGATATTAAAAACACCATCCAGGTTTCTTACCTGCTGGTAGCTATTTTCCATCTCTTTCTGCTGCTTGTTAGCTTGTACCTTTTCAATACAAGGAACAAAT
>CAILXB010000304.1 GCA_903838025.1 uncultured Chlorobiaceae bacterium | reverse complement strand
GCATCAGCCCAACTGATCTGGCACTTCTTGAGAGAAAGTGGCTCTCGAAGTTTCACATACTCCGCATGAAACAGCTCATGAATCTGCTCAACCGACAATTCCGCACCCGTCGTATCGGCCACAGCCTGTACCGCTTCAGCAAAATCAGGCTGCATCCATTTCGGTATCTGGAGACCGTACTCCTTTTCAAGTACCCAGGCCACACCACCCTTGCCAGATTGACTGTTGATACGAACAATCGCCTCATAAGTACAACCGACATCCTGAGGATCAATAGGCAGATAGGGCACCGCCCATAAACCGCCGGGAGAGAGCGGCTGCGCTTTCATCCCCTTGCTGATTGCATCCTGGTGTGAACCGGAAAAAGCGGTATAAACCAGCTCGCCCGAATAGGGATGACGGGGGTGAACATCCATGCGGGTACAACGGCGATAGACCTCGCGTATGCGGGGAAGATCAGAGAAATCGAGTTCAGGATCAACTCCCTGGCTGAAAAGGTTCAGCGCCATGGTTACAATATCCATGTTACCACACCGCTCGCCATTGCCGAACAAGGCCCCCTCAACACGGTCAGCACCGGCCATCACCGCCAATTCAGCGGTAGCCACAGCAGTACCACGGTCATTATGGGCATGAACACTGATCAAGACCGCATCCCGCGCCTTGATGTTGCGGCAGAACCACTCAATGCGATCAGCATAGATGTTCGGCTGCGACATTTCAACCGTTGAGGGCAGGTTCAGAATAATTTTTTCATCCTTCGATGCTCCCCATGCATCCATCACCGCATGACAGACATCCAGCGCATAATCGAGTTCCGTACCAGTAAAACTTTCAGGGCTGTACTCGTAACGAATCCCGGCGTTGCCGCACTCATCCTTCAGGCGGCGAACAAGCGCTGTCCCTGCGACAGCGAGAGCCTTGATCTCCTCCCTGTTTTTGCGAAAAACCACATCCCGCTGCAGAGTTGACGTCGAATTATAGAGGTGCACTATGGCATGTTTCGCCCCACTAATGGCATCGAAAGTCTTGCGAATCAGGTGCTCCCGCGCCTGGGTCAGCACCTGAATAGTAACATCATCAGGCACAAGATGCTCCTCAACCAGCCTGCGCACAAAGGCAAACTCGGTTGCCGAAGCTGATGGAAAACCCACCTCGATCTCCTTGAATCCAATAGAAACAAGAAGCTGGAACATGGAGACCTTCTCCTCAACGCTCATCGGCACCGGAAGCGCCTGATTACCGTCACGAAGATCAACACTGCACCACAGCGGCGCTTTCGTAATACTCTTGTCAGGCCAGCTCCTTTCAGAAATTGCAACCGAAGGGTACGTTGCGTATTTGTGATATTTCATTTTTTTCATTGCACACACATTCCTTTTTGTATCCTTTAAACGAAAAAAGCCACCAAACCCAAGAGGATGGAGGCTTTAACAATGTTTTCCCGCTTGCCGAAAAACGAACTAAAAAACACCTCCCTCCAAAGCCACCATGCCTGGAAGCAGCAGGGCCAGTGAAAGCAGGAGGTTCTTGTGATTCGTTGCACGCATGATCAGCACGGAGAGTAAAAAAATCATTCAACAGCTTTTACTGAAAATAAAAAAATTGCCGATGCGTACAATGCAGGCCGGAACATTTTCTCGGCTTTCTGCAATGGCGCTGCCAATTGCCAATTCAACAAATTCAAAAACATTCAGTGCAGAACAAGCGTGACCGGGTCGCTGCGCTGTAGCCAGGAAAAAAGACGTTCAGCATCCACCAGCAAGAGCCTGACACAGCCATGCGAGGCAGGACGACCGGGAAGCGACTGCTGATGGATAAAGTACCCCCTGTAATAATTTATTGAAAACGGCATAGGGGCGTTCTCATATTTGAGAGAGCGCCTGAAACGCTCCTTGTAGTTGACAAAAAACTTGCCCGGAGGCGTCGCCCTCTCTTTTTTACCGGAGGAGACCGGACCCCAAAAAATAAGTTTCCCCTGCTCGTAAGCTCCAAAATATTGTGGATTGAGAAAAATCCTGATCTCGCGCCCTCCCCTGGTGTCGGCAAGAGTTGCCGGAACAGGAGAGTACAGCATCGCCTTGTTGACATCAACAGGCACAAGCACCTCTTTTCCCAGCGGAAAATGGCGTTCGTCCAGCCGGTTCACTTTCAAGAAGATGATCCGGGCGGTGGAATCGGAGTTACATATTTTTGCAAGCGTTTCGCCTTTTTTGAGAACCCTCTTGACAAAACCATCCGGGATTGCAGGCTTGGCAACTGCGGACGAATCTCCCGTTATGGAGGAGGGTGCTGTCTTGACTTCAGCCGCATAGGCCGCCACTGAAAAGGCCAGGAGCAACAAAACTGTAACGGAGCTGACAACTCTTTTTGCTGATAGCATTGTATTCATTCACTTCGCTTTCACCGAAATATTTTTTTCTATTATAAACGATTGCCGGTTCTTACCGGATACAAAAGCACTTCAAATAAACTACAAAATAACACTTCAGAAGAGATTATGGCAGAACAATCGAAAATATCTGCACCCGAAAGAACTACAAGCTTCACTCGCCGGGGAATTACAACAACAAATCCTTCTCCCCCATCGTATCGAGTACAATAACACTAATCCCTCGGCATTCCGCAATCAACCTTTCAACAAGAGTCTGCCGATCCCTGAGGCGCTGCCACAAGGAGATTTTTCTGCTTGATTTACCAATAATCTGTATGGTCGCTGAACTCTCCGCCGAGCTTTTGAAGATTTTCAGGTAGGGGAAAAGCTCACGGTCAACAAAATCCTTGAGGTCGTCACCAGTCATGGCGCGATTGTGGTCTCTTTGTCCTTTTCAAGGTAGTCAAGGTACTTGAGAAAGAGGATCCATGAGGTCTGGTTCAATATAATTGAGTTCACTGCCGCAACCGGCGTCTTTGTGAAGGATGTCGTCAATGTTTTTGAAAGTCTGTTCGAACAACGGGGTGACTCCTCGATTATTTTTATGGATTAGGGGGCTGGAGGGAGTACAACGAAAAAAAGGCACTACACCGTGCTTAGTGTACTGCCTTTTTTGTGCTCCGCGGGCAGGACTCGAACCTGCAACCCTGCGATTAACAGTCGCATGCTCTACCATTGAGCTACCACGGAATCTCTATCAGCATCACAACATCTCGCTGATGGGGTGTTAATATACACCGGTTTTTTAAAAATACAAATCTCAACAGGCTTTTTTTGTGCATTTTGTTCAAAGTTGCGCCATAAGCGTTTTTCATTTTCCATAATAATTTTTGTACATTGGTTCTCTTTTACTGAAAAGATGGTCTATGCATAAAGATAAATCGCTGATAGAGATTGGACTGGGTGCTCTTGCGGAGGGTACCAATGAGTTCAATTTCACCTGTAAAGCTGCTGATTTCAAGGGACGGCAGTTGGCTGAAGCCGGTTTTACAGGGAAGATAGAGGTCAATGTTGTTGCTGAAAAAAGTGATGACGAGGTAACCCTCACCATCAACACTGCGGCAGTGGCCGATTTCACCTGCGACATCTGTCTTGCGCCGGTAGCCATAAAGCTGACAGGAACGCTTGTACTCTCCTATCTCTTTGATGCTGAATCGGATAACGGTGGAAATGAGGAGTACATTCGCCTCGACAGAAATGCTGACTCCATCGACATTACCGGAGAAGTTTGCGAGACACTGTTACTCTCGTTGCCTATGAAGGTAACCTGTACGAACAATCCTGATTGCAAGCTTTACGGCAGCCAGGAAAGCATGGAAAAAAATGAGGAGCCTCTGCCTGGCAACGTCACGTCGTGGCAGGAGTCTCTTGAAAAACTGAAAGACAAGTATCGTTAACTGACTTATAAAAGAGTACCGCCATGGCAAATCCAAAAGCCAAAATGTCGAAATCCCGACGGGATAAAAGACGTGCCCAGTTCAATGCCCGCACCAAGCCTGCGACTACGGTCAACTGCCCAAACTGCGGTGAACCAACCCTTCCGCACCGTGCATGTCGCCATTGCGGCCACTACCGGGGCAGATGTGTCGTCAACAAATTGGCAAAGAGCTGATTCAATAACAAGAACAATGACAAATACCCCATCATGTTGACCATTGTAGTTGACGCCATGGGCGGTGACCACGCTCCCGCCTGTGTGATAGAGGGAGTTGTACAGGCTTTGCAGGAGAGCGGTAACAGGTTTGAAATTGTCCTTATCGGCCAGTCTGAAAAAGTTGAGCCGCTGCTTGCCGCCTGCGACACCAGTGCCCTTAACCTGCGATTTTTGCACGCTCCCGAAGTGGTCACCATGGAAGATATTCCTGCCACTGCCGTTAAGACAAAGCAGAATTCGTCGCTTGTCAAGGGATTGCAGCTCTGCAAGGCAAAAGAGGCCGACGCATTCGTGAGCGCAGGCAATACCGGAGCACAGATGGCCGCTTCGCTTTTTGTGCTGGGCCGCATTCCCGGGGTCCTTCGCCCCACCATTTACGCCTATTTTCCGCGTCTTGGTGAGGGGTTGACCAATATTGTTGATGTGGGGGCAAATGTTGACTGCAAACCTGAAAATCTTGTCCAGTTTGCCGAAATGCTGACCATCTACCAGCGCTATGGCGCAGGAATAGAGAACCCTCTGGTCGGACTGCTCAATATCGGAGAGGAGGAGGGCAAGGGGACGGAGACGCTCAAGCAGGCCTACTGGCTGCTGAAAGAGGCTGACCAGGCAGGAAAAATAACCTTCCTTGGCAACATTGAGGGGAACGACATTCTGAAAGGAAAGGCCACAATCGTGGTGTGCGACGGCCTTGTAGGCAACACCATCTTGAAATTCGGTGAAAGCATCCCCGAATTTTTGAGCACACTCTTCAAGCGTTCACTGGAAAAACTGGTTCTATCCGGCCAGATGGATTGCGAGATTGCAACGTTAACAACCGGACTCTTCAAAGGGATGTTTGAGCCTTTTGATGTCGAAAAATTTGGAGGGGTTCCCTTCCTCGGCGTTGATGGCATCTCCATTGTCGGTCATGGCCGCTCCTCTTCAAGGGCGATCAAGAACATGATTTACATGGCTGAACACATGATTGAACGGCGGGTCAACGAGCATATTGCGGAAGTCCTGTCAGAAAAATAGTACGTTTCTACCTGTAGACCTCTGCAAAGCAAGGGGAGAAAACCCCCTGGCTGCAAAGGCAAATTTTGTATTATCCTGCATGAAATAACTGCATAGAACGCATGAAAGCTGCAATTACGGCAACTGCCAAATATTTACCACCCAATATTCTGAGTAATCATGACCTTGAGCTTATGCTTGAGACCAATGATGAGTGGATTCGTTCAAGAACAGGCATCAGCGAGCGCAGGATACTCAATGACCTGGAAAAACCAACTTCGTACATGTGCGGGGAGGTTGCCCGGCAGCTTCTTGAAAAAAGGCAAATCGATGCCACGGAGATAGAGCTGATTATTGTGGCCACCATGACCCCCGACATGCTCTTTCCCTCTACAGCCTGTTTCACGCAAAAAATCATCGGAGCCAGCAAAGCCTGGGCCTTTGACCTCAATGCTGCCTGCTCAGGATTTCTCTACGCCCTGAACGTTGGAGCGAGCTTTATCGAAAGCGGAGTCCACAAAAAGGTGATGGTCATCGGTGCCGACAAAATGTCGTCGGTTATTGACTATACCGACCGCTCCACCGCCATCCTTTTTGGAGATGGTGCTGGCGGCGTCATTCTTGAACCAGCAAAAGAGGAGGGATACGGTATTCTCGATACCCGACTCTATGCCGATGGAACCAACGGCACCGATCATCTCCTCATGCTCGCAGGCGGCAGCCGCAATCCGGCAAGCCATGAGACGGTCGATAAAAAAATGCACGCTATTCGCCAGGACGGACGCCAGGTCTTCAAGGCCGCAGTCATGGCCATGGCGGAGGTCGCTGGTGAAATCATGAGTCGCAACAACCTTACGGCGGATGATGTCGATTACCTTGTGCCCCATCAGGCCAATCAGCGCATCATTGACGCCACGGCAGAACGGATGGGTGTTGACGAGAAAAAGGTTGTGTCGAACGTCGCCCTCTACGGCAACACGACGGCAGGCACCATACCAATATGCCTGGCTGAACTTGACGAATCGGGGAAACTGCACGCAGGCTCAAACCTGGTGCTGGTCAGTTTCGGCGCGGGCTATACCTGGGGCGGCACCTATATAAAATGGCAGTGAACTGAACAATTCACCACTTTACTGAACAATTGCATTCATGAAAGCATTCGTTTTTCCGGGACAGGGTTCACAGTATTGCGGCATGGGCCGTGACATTTTTGAAACATTTCCCGCAGCCCGCGAAATGATGGAGCGGGCAAACACCATCCTCGGCTACCGAATCACCGACATCATGTTTTCGGGCAACGAAGAGGAGCTGCGTCAAACCCGCTATACCCAGCCAGCCATTTTTCTGCACAGCATTGCTGCAGCAACCCTGCTCGGCAGAGGCGATACGGCCATGAGCGCCGGTCACAGCCTCGGCGAATACAGTGCGCTCTGCTTTGCAGGTGCCATCAGCTTTGATGATGCTATCCGCATTGTGGCCAAACGAGGCGAGCTGATGCAGAATGCAGGCAAAGTACATCCCGGAACCATGGCGGCCATTATCGGTATGCCCGACAGCGCCCTTGAGGCTCTCCTGGCTGAAGCAGGCCAAGAGGGAATAATTCAGGCGGCTAATTTCAACTCTCCCGGCCAGGTTGTCCTCTCCGGAGATATTGCTGCGGTCAAAAAAGCCATAGAGCTGGCACCCTCCAAAGGGGCCCGTATGGCAAAAGAGCTTGTCGTTTCAGGAGCTTTCCACTCCCCTCTCATGCAACCGGTCGAAGAGGAGCTTGCGGCTGCACTTGCCGAAATTGAGATAAAAGATGCAGAAATACCAGTCTGTATGAACGCTGTTGCGGCGCTGGTCACCGATGCCACCGAAATTCGCAAAAACCTGCTTCTGCAATTGACAAGCTCCGTGCTCTGGTCACAATCGGTTGAAGTGATGGTCAAGAGCGGAGCGACGGAGTTTGTTGAAATCGGCCCGCAAAAAGTGTTGCAGGGGTTGATCAAGCGTATCGACAAAACCGTCGCCATTCGTGGCATCGACACGGCAGCAGATCTTCTGCCTCTCGTTTAAGAATTGTATTCATATTTGTGTGCACGAAGCCATTAACATCAACCGACAGAAACCATGTTTGAAGGAAAAATTGCTCTTATCACCGGAGCTGCCCGTGGAATTGGACAGGCAATCGCTTTTGATCTGGCTGCAAGAGGTGCCGATATTGTCGTATGCGATATCAAGGCCGAATGGCTGACGGAAACCGCCGAAGGTGTTGAGAAACTCGGTAAAAAAGCCTACTGCTTTGAACTTGATGTCACCAACGCCGAAGCAGTGCAGAAGGTTGTCAACGACATTGCCGCAGCAACGGGAAGAATCGACATCCTGGTCAACAATGCAGGGATTACCCGTGACGGACTTTTGATGAGAATGAGCGAAGAGGATTGGGATGCCGTGCTTACGGTCAACCTGAAAGGAACCTTTGTCTGCACCAAGGCGGTCAGCCGCATCATGATGAAGCAGCGCTCCGGCTCAATCATCAACATCGCCTCAGTCGTCGGACTTATGGGCAATGCCGGCCAAGCCAACTATGCCGCATCAAAGGGAGGCGTCATTGCTTTCACCAAGTCGGTCGCAAAAGAGCTTTCATCGCGCAACATCAGAGCCAATGCCGTCGCACCAGGCTTCATCTCCTCGAAAATGACCGACGCGCTCTCCGATGAAGTTCGCCAGAAAATGCTCGATGCAATCCCGCTCTCCAGTTTCGGCACACCGCAGGATGTAGCCAATGCCGTCGCATTTTTGGCTGGCGACCAATCCTCCTACATCACTGGTCAGGTCATCAGCGTCAATGGCGGTATGGTTATGTGATTTGGGCAACCCTCTTTTCTTTGTATATTGTCGAACTTTTTCAATTTTTTTTATCTACAACCAACAATTAATCAGGAGAACACGCAATGACCGAAGCAGAAATCAAAGACAAAGTATACGATATTATCGTCAGCAAGATGGGCGTCAACAAAGATCAGATCAAGATGGAATCAAAATTTTC
>CAILXB010000303.1 GCA_903838025.1 uncultured Chlorobiaceae bacterium | reverse complement strand
TTTTCCGGCCATGCGTGCGGTAACAGGTCAAGGTTTTCTCGATCAAGTCATACAGCTCCTCCTCGCTCTCAACCAGCTTCTTCAGCACCGTAGCAAAACGGGGGGTCTTGCCCATCGTACCGCCGATAAGGAGCGTATAGCCCTGCCTGCCGACAACCCACGCCTCTCCGGGGCAATGCTGGGTGCACGCAGAGCAGTTGATGCAGCTCTCCTGATCAATCCGGTAATGGTACTCCCGTGTACCGTTGGAGCCCGTCTCGTCACGCACAATCGCTTTGGCGGGACAGAGCGAAAGACAGAGCTGGCAATCGCAGCACGACGAGGCAACCCAGTCAGGCTCTATGGCACCCCTGACACCAATATCATTTTCGTTTGCCTTGGTACAGTTATTGGCGCAACCCGTTACCGCCATCTTGAATTTCGATGGAGCCTCCTTATAAAAAAAGCGACGGTCAAGCTCTGTTGCAATCTTCTTGGTATCCACGACTCCCCATTTACAGGTCGCCTCTCCCGGACAGGCAACAATAACCCGTACCCGAGGGCCGGAAGCACCCATTTCAACTCCCGCCTGACTCAGGGCAAGTTGTGCACTCTCCAGATTATCATGATGCACATGATGAATCTCAACCCCCTGACGGGTAGAGAGATGAACCACTCCCCTGCCATACTGTTCAGCAACTTCAGCAATGCAGCCAAGTTGCACGGCACTCAAATCACCAGCAACTGCCTTGATGCGCAAGAGATAATAATCGTGCTGCTTTTGACGCAACACACCCGGGCCAGTCACGGCCGTCAAAACAAGTTCACGTTCCGCCATGCTTTCAAAAATTTTGGGGATGTTACTCCATTCACCATACCCGTTACCTGTAAAAAGGAGGATACAGCGCAAATTAACGATTATTAATAAAGCACAATACCCGCCACATCTCCAAGCAGGTTACTGATAAATACCGTAAATATGGTAGAGAGGAGGGTTCCCCGGGTGCGCTGAGCTCCAGCTCGGCCCAACAAAAAGCTGATTTATGCTGAGAATGAACCATGAACTGCATCACGCCATTCGATGATCTTACTTTCAGAACGAAAACTTATGCTTGAAGAAAATCATCAACCGTGACCTGTGCCTGTTTCAAGATGGCTTTCAATGTTCCCTCTGGCATATCTCCCGGATGATTCGGAATGGTAGTAAAAATCTTCCTGACCGGATGAAACCAAAGTTCATGGCTTCCAGCAGCCTGCCTGTAAAATTCAAAGCCGAATGTTTTCAGTTTCCTGATAATATCCCGATATGAATGATTCGCAAGCCTCCCCATTACATCCCCACGATTAACGGGTAATCAAAAGATTCCTCGACAAAAAGAAGCTCTTTTTCCGGTTCCTGCCCTGCTTCAAGAAGCATTTTAGCGACATCACGAGCAATCTCAAGAGTTTCACTGATCGTTCGCCCTTGAGCTACAAGGCCCTGCAAGGTATCGGAAGTTGCCAGATAAACCCCCTCTGGCAGCTTTTCGATATGAATAGTAATAATGGTTTCCATATCAGTAGAATATTCAAAATGTTGGTGTATGGTTTACGATACAACATGTTTCACTATTTTCATCAACGGCAGACCACCTTCGGTGGGCAGTTCTGTTGTCGGTTGTTACCAGAACATTTCGGCGTGCGGCGGTTCGTCCCTCACCTCCGCTCACCAAAATGTTGGTACTTCCCTCTCGCTCAAAAACAAAGTCGGCATGAGCAGCCAACTGACTACGGGACGAAGACCAGGCGGAAGCCAAGAATGAAGTTCCGGTTGACGGAGGTACGACTATCGCGATCAGCCGAAAGACAGCTCTCGGCATAACTGCTCCAGCCCCCGCCACGAATTACACGGCGCGAACGACTACTGTCATACCAGCTATCCGTCCACTCCCATACGTTACCAGCCATATCGTACAAACCCCACTCATTGGGCTTTTTTTGTCCTACCGGATGGGTTGTTTGTACCGAGTTTCCGAGGTACCAAGCATACTCTCCCAATTGGCTCTCATCATCGCCAAAGTAGTATAATGAAGTTGAACCTGCCCGGAAAGCATATTCCCATTCTGCCTCAGTCGGCAAACGGTAAAGCTTTTTGCCAGAATGCGTATTGAGTTTTTGTATGAAAGTCTGGGCATCATCCCAGGAAACGGTTTCTACC
This sequence comes from uncultured Chlorobiaceae bacterium, assembly GCA_903838025.1. Classification (GTDB taxonomy): domain Bacteria; phylum Bacteroidota; class Chlorobiia; order Chlorobiales; family Chlorobiaceae; genus Chlorobium. The sequence continues at coordinate 389 of CAILXB010000303.1, read as the reverse complement.
GGCAGACTACCACCCTTGAAATGACTTGGGTTGTCTCCCATGACCGCCTCGAACTGCTGCTGTGTAACCGGATACTTACCCAGATAGAAATCCTGATCAATCTTGACTTCAGTCGATTCCACACTGAACGTACCTGCAGGAATCGGAAAAAACTCAAAGACGGTCTCTGATCCATGTGCATTTTTCGTGACCGTTCTGGTTTTCGTGACCATACGCGTTTTCTTTTGTTTCTCGGTCACGGCCTTTTTAAAGAAACCGCCTGGTGTGATCACCACATCTTCGTAATAGGTCTCTTGCTCGGTGTAGGTCTCCTTGGTATTGACGGGATTACCAGCTCCCTTGACTCTCACAATAATCGGAAGATGTTTGAAGCTATCGAGATTCTGTAC
>CAILXB010000302.1 GCA_903838025.1 uncultured Chlorobiaceae bacterium | reverse complement strand
GCAGGTGATTGAAACATCGGCAAAGGTCGCAAAAACCGTACCCTGTGAAAACATGAGATTATCGGTGTCGGTAATTTTCCGGTCGAACCAGAGCTGACAGTTTGCTACCGGACTGCCCACAAATTCGTGCAGGTTACGGAAATACTTATGGGCAAGCCATTTTTGGGGCAAAATGGATTTCAGGTTGTGGACAGGCAGGGCCGAAATATAGGCATCCGCCACAATGGTGTGGCCATCCTGAAGCACCGCCCCTTCAACGCTTTCATCATGGTTGAGTTCAAACCCTTTCAATTTTGCATCAACAAAAATACGTCCACCCTTGCTCTGGATATACTGCCGCATCGGCTCAATCATTGAGTCGCCAGGGTTTTTGCGGAAGAAAGCAAATTTTGTTGCAGTGTAATTGGTGCCAAAATATTTGAAAATGGTGATCATCGGCCTCGCGCTGATGACGTTGGGCTCAATGAAATTCATGGCAAGCGCAATGGCCCGCCACAGTTTTTGCAAAGAGTGCTCCGAAGCACCTCTCAGGCGGTGCCATTCAGAATAGGTTTTATTGTCCTGGCTGCGAAAATACGTCTCATCACCCATCAGGGCAGGGTAGAGCCCCTTGATCAGCGAAATTTTATCCCATAGTGTGAGAAAATTGGTTTGCAGGCAGCCTGCGACCTCTCCCCATGGGCTGGGAAAGTTTGCTTTTGTGAACAACGACTGTTTACCATTCTCCTCGGCATAGATCAACGAATGCTCTTTCCACAGGTAATTTTCTGCGGCACCGACTCGTTTGAGATATTGCTGCAGTTGCTCGTAACCACCAAAAACAATATGAAGCCCTGATTCTATGGAGTCACCATCACTATCTTTCCAGACAGAGACTTTTCCCCCAAGTACTTTGCGTTTTTCATAAATCTCTACTCTGTGCCCTTTATCTACCAGCTCTATTGCTGCACTAAGGCCAGCTACTCCTGCGCCGAAAATTGCTATTTTCATCTTTTAAAAAGTCTCAGCCGCTTTAAATTTTTCCAAAAATCGCCAAGCACTGCTCGTCATGAAGCGTTGCAGTGCAATGGAGGACGTCATGTTCTTGAATGGTCAAAAACCCTTGCTTGAGCTATGGGTACAAGATATTCAAATATTATCTATTTACAGGGGATTAGATTCTCCGGAGCTTTTCGCCTTGACTGCCGGAAAAGAACAAGCAGGAAAAAAAGGTTGCGGACAAGAGGTCGTAGCCCGTCAATTTATTTCCCTGAATCGGCATAAACACTGCAAGATAGCGAAGCTTCCTAAATTAATTAAGAAAAATGCCGAAAAAGTTACGGATAGTAAAGAGGAGTGTTGTTTTTTTCTTATTATTATGTAATTTCAATTAAAATTTATTTAAACCACAGTGCTGTTATGTCTGGCCATCTTGATCTGATCGACCTCAAGCTTATTGAGTCTCTTGGGGAAAACGGCAGAGTTCGATTAAGCGAACTTGCCGAAGTTGTAGGCCTTTCAATACCCTCCGTCAGTGAGCGGCTCGACAAGCTGCAGAAGAGCGGTATTATCAAGGGCTTTACCATGGAAGTGGATGAACGGCAGCTTGGTTTTGATATTCACGCCTTTGTCAGGGTCAGAATCGACTCCTCCAAGCACTATAAGTCGTTTATGGAGCATGTTATGAAAGAGGATGAGATCATGGAGTGCTTTTCCGTTACCGGTGAAGGGTCGCATATTTTGAAGGTGATGACCCATAACACGGCATCGCTTGAGCAGTTTCTTTCAAGAATACAGAGTTGGCCGGGTGTGCTCGGTACCAATACAAGTTTTGTGCTGACCCAGTTGAAGAAAAATAAAAAGATCAGTGCTGAAATTGTCCGCACCAATCTTCAGGACCGGCAGGTGCTGATAACGTTTGACGAAAAAAAGTCAAGAAAATAAAGAGGGCTTTGGTTTTTATCAGAAGAAAGAGGGTTATATCACGCAAATCAACAAGGAGGTTCGTTTGAACAGCGATAGTAAAATTCCGGTTTCCACCTATTTTGGTTCGATGACATTTGACCAGAAAGCCATGCGCGCAAAACTTCCAAAAGAGGAGTTCGCCGCATTGCAGGATACCATCAAGGCGGGTAAAAAAATAACTGACGAAATTGCCGGTGTTGTAGCACATGGCATGAAAGAGTGGGCCATGGAGAATGGTGCTACCCATTACACCCATTGGTTCCAGCCGATGACTGGTTCAACGGCGGAAAAACATGATGCGTTTTTGTCGATCGATCGCGATGGCACTCCGATTGAGCGCTTTTCGGGTGAGCAACTGATTCAGGGTGAGCCTGACGCATCAAGCTTCCCTTCAGGCGGTATGCGCAGCACCTTCGAAGCACGTGGTTACACCGCATGGGACCCCTCCAGCCCAGCCTTCCTCATGAAGGGTGGCAGAGATTTGACGCTCTGTATTCCGACTGTCTTCATCTCCTACCACGGCGAAGCGCTCGATTCCAAAACTCCGCTGTTGCGCTCCATGGAGGCGGTCAGCAAATCGTCAATGAGGTTGCTTGAAATTCTCGGCGTCACTGGTGTCTCACGTGTAAAAACCTTTGCTGGCTGCGAACAGGAGTATTTCCTTGTCGACAAAAAATTCTACTCCGAGCGTCCTGATCTTGTCATGTGTGGACGTACCCTGCTTGGTGCCCTTCCTCCAAAAGGCCAGCAGCTTGAGGATCACTATTTCGGTTCTATTCCTGACCGTGTGCTCGAATTTATGCAGGATGTTGAGCATGAGCTCTATCTACTCGGCATTCCAGCCAAGACCCGTCACAATGAGGTTGCCCCTCATCAGTTTGAAATCGCCCCAATTTTTGAAGAGGCCAACATTGCCGTCGATCACAACCTGCTGGTCATGGAGGTGATGAGAAAGGTTGCCGACAAGAAGGGATTTGCCCTGTTG
>CAILXB010000301.1 GCA_903838025.1 uncultured Chlorobiaceae bacterium | reverse complement strand
CTCTTGATCCGGCATTGGCTGAGGCAACCCTCCGACGATGCTCCCAAAAGCCTGGTAGAGCTCACGCATGAGCAAAAAAGCTCACGGAACAATTCTTGTCATTCATCATAACTCTCAATATATTCAACGAAAAGGGATGGTGCTGTTTGAGAAAAATATCCCTTGACGTCTGTACCTTGTGTCGACCTTACGATGACCAGACATACACTCGGATCCGTATGGAGACCTCAGCAGTTCAATTAATTTTATATATACCCCGGCCGTCTGATGATTGACGCCAACAGAAGAATCCGCTACAAGGAGATCATCGATACCGAATACACCGATGCCTCTAAGGATATTCTGGAGAGTATGCTTGTCAACGGCACCGGCCTCGTCGAACACGTTTGGCTGCACGCAAACAGACTAGCCAGTCATCGTTCTCATAACCGTGAATCCCCGATTACTGTCTATGTTACAAAAAAGCAAAAGGAGCCTTGATACAAAAGAGGAGTGAACAATGGCAACAATGAACTTTAATACAACCAATTCAACATTCCGGCAATTGCTGGGGAATGGCTTGAGCTACTGTGTTCCCCCTTTTCAGCGTGACTATTCATGGACGGATGATGAGTGGGATGATTTTTGGCAAGACATTCTTGGCTTGTTCGAAGCAGACAGCGAATTGGCTCACTACATGGGTTACCTGGTCTTGCAGTCTTCCGACAGCAAGCGCTTTGATATTATTGACGGTCAGCAACGGCTTACCACAATCAGTGTTATGATCCTCACTGGATTGCAACATCTCCAGGATTTGGCTACGGCAGGATTTGATGCTGAGAACAACATCAAGCGCAAAGAACAGCTTCAGAGTAGTTACATCGGCTACCTTGACCCCGTTAGTCTGGTGTCGCGCTCCAAACTGGAGTTGAATCGCCATAATAACCGTTTTTATCAGACCTATCTGGTGACGCTTGAAACACTGCCACAAAGGGGACTGAACGCTTCAGAGCACCAACTGCGAAAAGCGTTCAACTGGTTCAAGGAGCGCATGAAAACCCGCTTTGGGATGAGTGCCTCCAGTGGAAAGGAGCTGACCGTTTTTCTTGATGGGCTGGTGGATAAACTCTTTTTTACAGTTATCACGGTGACTGACGAATTGAATGCTTTTAAAGTTTTTGAGACGCTTAATGCGAGAGGTGTTCGCCTTTCAGCAACTGACCTGCTGAAAAATTATCTCTTTTCGATTATCAGTACTCATGAGACGCATGAAACGGAATTGAAGGCTCTGGAGGATCGCTGGGAGCGCATTACCGGTTTATTGGGAAGTGAAAGCTTTCCTGAGTTTCTCAGGATATTTTGGAATAGCCGAAACAAGCTGGTCAGGAAAGCCGACCTCTTCAAGACCATTCGGAAACGAATTGCATCGCGTGATGCGGTTTTTGAGCTGCTTTGGGATCTCGATCAATCTGCCGCTGTGTATGCAGCTCTCCGTGACGCTCAAGATCCTGCTTGGAACATTGAAGAAAAACGTTGCCTTAAACAGTTATTGATGTTCAATGTACGCCAACCACTCGCCATGTTGATGGCTTGCCATGCAAGCCTCTATGAGCGCGATCGAGCGGCCTTTACTCGCATGATGAAAGCCGTGGTGGTCGTATCATTCCGTTACAATGTAATTTGTAATTTTCAGTCGCATGAGCAGGAACGATTGTATAATGATATCGCCTTAAAGGTTTCGGCGGGCAGCTATTTACGTGTTACAGATGTTATTGGTGCATTACGGGAGGTCTACCCCGATGACGTGCAGTTTAAATCGGCATTCAGCGAAAAGGAGCTTTGCACGACGAACAGTCGCAACAAAAAAGTGGTGCGGTATATCCTTTTTGAAATTGAGCGTCAGCAATCTGGACAGGATTTCGATTTTGAAAGTGCTACTTACAATGTAGAGCATATCCTTCCAGAACATCCCTCTGAAATTTGGTCTTATATCGAAGAATCCAAACAGGATCGACTGATGTATCGTATTGGCAATATGACACCTCTTGAAGCCAATCGGAATAGAGCGTTGGGTAATGGGGATTACGCATCCAAACGACTGGTTTACAAACAGAGCGTCTTTCAGATAACCAATGCGGTTGCTGAGCACTATGACTGTTGGGATGAACAAAAAATCGAAGCTCGGCAAAAGCACATGGCGACAGTTGCTTCCGGGATATGGAAAATTGATTAGAGTTGATCGCAGGAAATCGTTGCCGTCGTACTCACCCAGAATTTTTCCGCAAACAGGGTAAGGGCTATCAGACAAAAATCAACGCTGTTTTGCGCTCTTATGTCGATCAACGGTTACACCACGACCGGGGTTAACGGTCACTTAACCTTACCGGCCATCACTCAGACTCCGTTCCGCGAGAGCTGTTTTCAGCTTTACGTCTTTTGATCCAGTGCTTCCCTTTACACAAAGACAAGCCACAGCTCCTACCCCACCCGTCGAGCCCACATCATGGGCAACTCCCTGATGGCTTGTAATGAAGCGATGGACGTGGTCAAGGGTTCCTTCGCCGGCTCTTTTGGCTCCCCACAAAAGGCTGTGCAAAAGGATTTGCGTGAAGGGTGAGTTGCTGGTGCCGGTCGCAACAAGGCGCCGGGCATCTGCAGCAAAGTCTGACCAGACGGCACGCTCAAGCAGGCCCGCTTTTTCGAGTCGCTTGTGCAGTTGCGAGGTATGGAGCAGATCGTACAAGCCGGCTGGAAGCTCTTTTGCTGTGGTCAAAGGAATTCCCTTTTGCTGAACATGATGATCTTCTTTTTTTTGCTTCCTCTCTGCCATGTTAATCTCAGTGTTTATGTTATTACTTCAGTATGTATTGCTTTTTTTATAGCAATACTGATGTACAACAAGAAATATTTATTGCAAACTAACAACAAAGATTTACAACACGCCAAAAAGAATTAAATTGTTTATTTATAAAGAATTGAATTTACATAAATCCTCTTCAGACGGCAGTGGATCTGCCTACAGCCCTGCGCAAATTCACAAAAATAGAACATTACGAATTGTAGTTACGTTAAGAAAAAAAAGCGATGATCATCCATCCACTAATCTCCGTTTTCATCATCACCCAGGTCAGCGCCCTCATCTACCGGCAAGAGCATCTTCACTTCAGTAGCATCCAATAACTCAACATTGCGAAGCTTGCGCTGGATAGCTTTGGTCCGCTTGCCCATAACATCGTCCAGTTGATTAAGGCCGGTTTGGATGTTTTTTTGCGCTTTTTGCATGAGGCCGCCAAAGGTCTCAAATTCTGTTTTAAGCGCACCGAGCACTCTCCATACCTCGCTGCTTCTCTTCTGGATGGCAAGTGTTCTAAAACCAATGTGAAGGCTGTTTAAAATTGCGGCAAGCGTGGTTGGGCCGGTCACCACAACCTTGTAGTTCCTCTGCAGGTCATCAAGCAGACTTGCCTTGCGAACCACTTCAGCGTAAATGCCCTCAAAAGGGAGGAACATAATGGCAAAGTCGGTGGTATGGGGTGGGTCGAGATATTTGTCGCCGATATCGCGG
>CAILXB010000300.1 GCA_903838025.1 uncultured Chlorobiaceae bacterium | reverse complement strand
TACCCTGGAAAACCAGATCATACCGGCATTTTACGAGCGCAACGAAGAGAATATCCCTGAGCTGTGGATCAAAAAAATCAGGAACGCCATTGCCACCATCGCTCCGCAGTACAATACCCACAGAATGGTGCGTGACTATGCAACCAAATACTATCTGAACAGAAAAGATTAAGGGCCCGCCCTCTTCCTTTTTATTCCTGATTGGCTCATCAAGCCAGTCAGGAGTAAATTTGCTCTCATCCTCTCTCAAGCAACACCATGAGTCACAACGAAATCCCCAACACTCCACCCTTTGCGGCACTCTCTCTGGGCCGGGGGCTCAATTTGAAATCACCCGTACTCCTTGCCTCTGGCACCGTCTCTTATGGCGAAGAGCTGAGTCAACTCTGTGATCTTTCCAAAATAGGCGGCATCGTCACCAAGGCTATCTCCCTCGAACCAAGAGCGGGCAATCTTCCCCGGCGCATTGCTGAAACGCCATCGGGCATGATCAACGCAATCGGTCTGGCCAATGTGGGAGTAGAGCGATTCATTGCTGAAAAAGTGCCCTTTCTCCGCCAGCTCGATACGTCGGTCATCGTCAATATTGCCGGACGTTCAATCGACGAGTACTGTGAAGTTGTTGCACAGCTCGACAAGGTCGAGGGGCTCAGCGCCTACGAAATCAACCTCTCTTGCCCGAACGTCAAGGGGGAGTGCATGATTATGGGGGTGAACCGGGAGGCCACCTTCGAAATTGTCTCAGAGCTGCGCCGGGTCACCCAGCGCCATCTCATGATCAAGCTGACACCGAACGTCACCTCCATCAGCTCCATCGCCCTGGCGGCCCAAGAGGCTGGTGCCGACTCACTCTCGCTCATCAACACCGTGGTCGGCATGGCCATCAATTATAAAACCCGCAGGCCTCTTTTGAAAAACATTACGGGAGGACTTTCCGGTCCGGCAATCAAACCTATTGCCCTTGCAAAAGTGTGGGAAGTGTACAATGCCGTTTCCATTCCCATTGTCGGCATGGGAGGCATCGCGTGCTTCGAGGACGCCATGGAGTTCTTCCTTGCAGGCTCAAGAGCCATACAGATCGGCACCATGAACTTTGTCTATCCTGACATTGGTGAAAAAGTGGCCACCGCCATTGAAGAGCACTTTTCAGCACAGGGCGCAATCCCCCTCAGAGAGTACACAGGATCTCTTCTCACCGATTAACCCTTAAAACCCCGAAGAACCATGCGTATTGGAATTGGTATTGATGTACACCCTTTTGCCGAGGGCCGGAAACTGGTAATCGGTGGCGTTCATATTCCCGGACACAACGGTCTCGACGGCCACAGTGATGCCGACGTATTGCTCCATGCGGTGAGCGACGCCCTTCTTGGTGCAGCCGCCCTGGGAGACATCGGGTTGCACTTCCCCAATACAAGCCTGGAGTTCAAGGATATCGACAGCATGATTCTGCTCCGACATGTCGGAAAACTGCTTGAAAAGCATGGCTACCAGATTGTGAACATCGACACCATGCTGCTTCTTGAAGAGCCGAAAATTGCTCCCTATATCACCGACATGCGCAAAAACATTGCCCGCTGTCTTGGCATTGAGATCGGGTCGGTATCGGTCAAGGCAACCACCAACGAAAAACTTGGCTACATCGGGCGTGAAGAGGGTGCTGCCGCACATGCGGTATGCCTCATTCAGCAGGCCTAAGCACCAACCTCACCCCTGAGGATGGTAACCGGCACATAGCGCGTCGCCTTTCTTGCCGGGCTCCACGAAGAGAGCACGGCAATGAGGATACCAAAAACAATGACGATCAGATGGGCGTCCGCCATCTCAATAATGTTGATGCGGTCACTTTTCAGTACACCGGCCGTCGTTGCCTCAAAACGGATAGCGGCTACAAACTGACAGATCAAGTGGCCAATCGGACTGCCGATAAGAACACCGAGAACGCCAATCATAAACCCTTCGAGCATGAAAATACGGGTAATGTTTTTTCCCGGCATACCCATGGAGCGCATGATGGCAATATCCTTGACTTTTTGCAGAATGACCGTTGTCATGACGGATGAAACACCGAGCCCCGCCACCACAAAAACAAACCCGACAAGAACCAGTGTAATGAGTGCATTGCGGTTATAAAACTCAATGACGTTACGGTTGGTTTC
>CAILXB010000299.1 GCA_903838025.1 uncultured Chlorobiaceae bacterium | reverse complement strand
CGAGACGATCAACTATGAAGTAGAACTTTGGAATGATGCCGCTGCGCTGGAAATAGTCGGTCAAAAAGTGGACGTTGTAATAGGCCAGCGCGGTTTTTCCACTGCCCTGGGTATGCCAGATAATCCCTTTGCGAATACCGGCGTTCAGCTTTGTTTCAATCGCCCTGGTGGCAAAGAGCTGTGGGTAACGCATCACATGCTTCTGCTGGCCATCGGATTCGTTGACAAAGGCGAGAGAATATTGCAGGAGAAATGAGAGGCGTTCGCGGCTGAAGAGAGAGGTACAGAGGCGGTTGGTTGGCGTGTCGGGCGACTTGTTGCTGATAAACTCCGGGCTGTGCTTGATAACATTCAGATTGTTGTCGTGCAGTACCTCGTTTTCGATCTTGTCATCCTCGTCGGCAAGAAGTTCAGAGAGGTTCAGCTCCTCTTCTTCGCGAAAGTAGTTGAAAACAGGGGCATCGTAAGATGGGCTGGCATAGAAGGCCCCCTCAATGGGCTGCGGAGAACCATCTTCATACTCCATGTTGTTGGAGAAGACCATCAGTTGTGTGATGTTGATGAAACGACGGAAGCGGGAATTCCGGCAGCGCGTGATGATACGATTGCGCTCGGCCAGAATCCCTTCGCGATTGTTTGGCTTCTTCACTTCAATGAAGAGAAGGGGCATGCCGTTGACCAGCAGGGTGATATCAGGCCGGAATTCATCATCACCGTTTTTGTAGGTCAGTTCGGTGACAACATGGAAGCTGTTGTTGGTAAAATCGGCAAAGTCAATCAGCCTTATGCCTGATCGTTCAGTGAGCCTTTCATACAACGCTTTGCCGAGATCCTCATTGTCGAGCAGGAGCTTCACATCGGCCAGCAAGCGCTTGATGTCGTCAGTCTCAATACCGGGGTTGATGCTTGCAATGGCTGCGGCGAACAGCTCCGGGAAGATGTTACTCTCTTGATCCCATTTTGCATGTTTGAGGGAGAGATAGTGGTAGCCCAGCCTGATTAGATGCAGAATGCAGGGTATTTTGACTCGTGAATCTTCACTGAATATCATGATGGGATAGTCGATGCCTCTTTGCTGAATGAGCGGTGGTTCGCGGTTCTGACGTGAAACAAGATACTCCTAAACTCTCATAAAACTATGGGAGGCTACGGACAATCTCACGAAACCGTTCAGCATGACTGGCTTTGATGCGCTCTTTGAACGTCATCTCCTCACTCCTGATACACCACAGGATCCGGCGAGTCGATCATGGGATTGAGACGAACTGCCAGAGAGAAGAGATAGGGGTAATCCTCCCTGAGATGCTGCATATAGAGCACCCATTCCCGAACCAGATGACCGAAAACCCTCGTTATGTCGCCATTGATGTGCTCGTTGTCGCTCGGATGAATCGCATCGAACGAGGCCCGAGCATCGAGCTCTTCAACAATATGAAAGGCGGCCCAGAGCAAGTCAGTAAAATTTTCATGCTCAAGCAGATTCTGGTTTTCGAGCAACGTGAGGAGGAAGCTCCTTTTTCCGACCATGAACTGCTTCAGGCAAGGAAGGGCCTCACGACTTATAGTGATCTTCTGGTTGTTTCGGCGTAGATAGTCGAGCGCCGCGCCAAAATCCTCTTTTTTCCATGAACTGGTCATACGCAGGCGGTTTTTCAGCTCCTCGCTTCCAACCACGTGTTCCAACAACTCTTTCAGCAGGCGATTGCCGAATTCACTGAAAAAGACGCCGATGACCATGTTCAATTTTCTCATGACCGACTGGCGCTCCCTCTCCCTGAGCACCCTTTCAAAGAGAAGCGTGACGACGATAATGTAAATGGGCAGAAAGGCGAGATTGCCGAGAAAGCTGGCTGATATCTCCCTCAAGTTGCCGAAAATACTGAAATCAATACCATACAGGGCCAGCGAGATGACGAAGAGGGCGGAGACCGTCCACCCCTTGTTCATAAACAGTTTTTTTACCATGAAGAGCCATTTATTTTAACCGGAACCTGACCATTTGAAATACCTTATGCGCCATAAACAAACAGGCAAAAACAGTTCACCGTTCGCTGAAAAGAGAAAACCCCCATCCACCACCGAAATCCTTCAGCCATCACTCCCCTGTTTCCGACTCTCTTTCCCGCTGCTGCACTGCCACTGACAAGGTGATATATGCTTGACGCGGTCAATTCAAACCAGCCTTTGAACAGAGCGGCAGAATATGCACTTTTACTCCTTGACTCTGTTCATGCAAGGAATTGAGCGATTGAGGTACATAAACGACAATCATGGAAGAAATCAAAGGTATCAAAACTCTTGAAAAAGAGGGCTATTATGAGCAGTGCTGCTTTATTCAGTGCAACTTCAACAGCGCCGACCTCTCTGGTGTGCGATTTGTGAATTGCCGGTTTGAGGGGTGCGATTTCAGTCTGGCGAAGCTTAAAAACAGTAGCTTGCAGGAGGTGAAGTTTGTGAACTGCAAATTGCTTGGGGTGCAGTTCAGTGATTGCCGGAAATTTATGCTTGAGCTTGATTTTGATTCCTGCATCCTGAAGCTTTCGCTCTTTTCGGGGTTGAAGCTCAAAAACACACGCTTCCGAAACTGCGACATGCAGGAGACTGATTTCAGGGCAGCTTTCAACTATTCAATCAACCCAGAAACAAACCGTCTCGGAAAGGCGAAGTTTTCCATACCGGGAGTGACGGGTTTGCTTGATACCTACGGCATCATCATCGAGTGACCTTAAACAAAAGAGCCGCATCGCTGCGGCTCTTTTTGCTTGCACCAGAAAAGACTACCCTGGTGAAAAAACAAGCGATTTAATGTTCGTCCACCTTGATTCTCATGGAGAAGAAGGAACGGTGTACAAATACCAGCGACAGTGCAAAGAAAATTGCTGCGGCTGTCAGTGCGATCTGCGGAGCAAGTCCAATGGCAAGCTCGACTGCAAGCAAACCAAAAAGTGTGGTGAACTTGATGATCGGGTTGAGGGCAACCGAAGAGGTATCTTTGAAAGGATCGCCAACCGTGTCACCAACAATTGAGGCATCATGCAAATCGGTACCTTTGGCGTTGAGTTCGGTTTCAACAAGCTTTTTGGCATTGTCCCACGCGCCGCCAGCATTGGCCATGAAGATAGCCTGGTAAAGACCGAAGAGAGCAATGGAGATCAGGTAGCCAATAAAGAAGAACGAATCAAGGCAGGCAAAGGCAAGGGTCGTGAAGAAGACGGTAAGAAAGATGTTGAGCATCCCTTTCTGCGCAAACTTCGTACAAATTTCCACAACCTTTTTGCTGTCCTCAATCGAGGCTTTTTCTGCGCCTGAATCAAGCTTCATGTTTTTCTTGATGAATTCAACCGCATAGTAGGCACCGGTGGTCACGGCATTGATGGATGCGCCGGTGAACCAGTAGATGACCGCGCCACCCATCATGAGACCAAGCAGGAACGGAGGCGACAGGATGGAGAGCTTTTCGAGATTGTTGACCAGCCCATTGGTAAGAATCATGATAATGGAGAAGATCATGGTCGTCGATCCTACAACAGCAGTACCGATAAGCACTGGTTTTGCGGTTGCCTTGAAGGTGTTACCTGCGCCATCGTTGGCTTCAAGGTAGCGTTTTGCGTTGGTAAAGTCAGGTGCAAAGCCGAACTCGCTCTGAATGTTCTGTTTGATGTTCGGAATGGTTTCGATCAGCGAAAGCTCATAGACCGACTGTGCGTTATCGGTGACCGGTCCGTAGGAGTCAACGGCGATAGTGACCGGACCCATACTGAGGAAGCCGAAGGCAACAAGACCGAAAGCAAAGACTGAAGGTGCGAGCATAATTACCTGACCAAGTCCAACAGTAAGAAGCCCTTTTGCAGCAATCAGCTCAGGAGTCAATCCCAACATACTCAAACCGAGAGTACTTAAACCGAAGGCTGCGGCCATAAGACCGACAATTGCAAGTCCCATCCAGTAGGCGCTGAAGTTACCGGCAACAAGACCGGCTAAAATGTTCAGTGCTGCGCCACCCTCTTTGGTGCACTGTACGACGTTGCGGACGTGCGCACACTCTGTAGAGGTAAAGCGGTTGACCAGTTCAGGAATCAGTGCACCGGCAATGGTACCGCAGGTGATGATTGAAGCAAGCTTCCACCACATGCTGCCGTCACCAAGCGTACTGATGAGATACCAGGATGCAATGTAGGTAAGAATGATGGAGACAATCGAGGTCAGCCAAACAAGCGTGATGAGTGGCTTTTCGAAATTCATTTCGGCAGCATCGCTGTACTTCGCCTTGGAATAGGCGGAATTGACCCAGTAGGAAGCCGCACTTGCGAAAATCATGACCAGACGCATGGCAAAGATCCAGACAAGCAGCATGATCTGCACTTCCGGAGCCTTGATTGCAAGCAGGATAAAGGAGATCAGGGCTACACCGGTCACGCCGTAGGTTTCAAAACCGTCAGCAGTCGGCCCAACCGAGTCACCGGCGTTGTCGCCTGCACAGTCAGCAATAACTCCGGGGTTGCGGGCATCATCTTCCTTGATCTTGAAGACGATCTTCATGAGGTCAGAACCGATGTCAGCAATTTTGGTAAAGATACCACCGGCGATACGAAGCACGGAAGCACCGAGAGACTCACCGATAGCAAAACCGATAAAACAGGACCCTGCAAAATCCTTGGGAACAAAAAGCAGAATGCAGAGCATGACAAAAAGCTCGATGCTGATGAGCAGCATACCGATACTCATGCCTGCGCGAAGCGGAATGGCGTGGGTTGGAAAGGGCTTTCCTCCAAGACTTGCAAATGCCGTCCTTGAGTTGGCAAAGGTGTTGATCCTCATGCCGAACCAGGCAACGATGTAGCTTCCGAGAATACCGATAAGACTCGCAACAAGAATAGAGATAACCTTGATGGTCTCCATCTGGCGAAGCCAGCCGAAGTAGGCGACAATGATGGCGCCGATAAGAACCCAAAGAACAAGAATGAATTTACCCTGCGTCACAAGGTAGGTTTTACAGGTTTCGTAGATCAGTTCGCTGATCTCGCGCATGGCACTGTGAACGGGAAGTTTCCGGATGCCAATGTACTGCACCACGCCAAAGATCATACCGAACAGGCAGATGACAAGGCCCCACATCAGAAGGATGTCGCCGGGAATTCCGCCAAGAAAGGACTGTGAGTGTAAATCAGGCAAGAGCAAATCAGCTTCGCTTGCGTATGCATTGGGTGCCTGCAGCAAGAGTCCAAGGGCTCCGAGAACCGGTAGAGCTCTGGCTGGCCATGTTACGTTGAACGGTTTTTTCATTGTTCTTTTTTTTTCACTGTTTTTTTTAAATCAAGAAAAAAAATACTACAAAGAGAACCATGACAAAGGAAAACGCCTGTTAAAAAACAGGATTCCACAATTTGCATTTTTTTTCATGAATCTCAATACCTTTTAAGGAACTTCCCCTCTCTATAAACTTCTTTTATGGCAATGTTTTTTGAGGGAAGAGGTAAAACAAACAGTTGTTACAGATTTTGCAGCATCTCTCTGTATATTCTGCCAGCCGTCTTTGAACACTCTTGCAACACTTCCGGAGTTACCTTTCCGGATTTACTCTTTTATTATGAAACTTATAGTGGGTCTCGGAAATCCGGAATCACAGTACACTGGCACACGGCACAACATCGGCTTTTGTGCTGCAGAAGCATTGGCCAACTCTTTCGGAGCAAAATTCAGCAAAGGAAAAGGAAAATACCTGACAGCCAAAATCACCCACCGCAAAGAGACGCTCATCATCATCAAGCCCATGACCTACATGAACCTTTCGGGACATGCGGTTGTTGCTGCGATGAATTTCTACAAAATCGAACGCCATGATATTCTGATAATTTGCGATGACCTCAACCTTCCGTTGGGCTCAATACGCCTTAGGGCAAAAGGGTCGGCAGGCGGGCAGAACGGGCTGAAACACATTATCGAATCGCTCGGAAGCGAGGAGTTCGCCCGTATGCGGATAGGCATCAGAGTGGACGAACAGCCTTTAAGCTCTTTTTCGTCGTTTGTGCTGGGAAAATTCAGTGAAAGTGAGAGAGGGGTGATGGAGAATATTCTGCCGGTTTGCCGGGATGCCGCTCTTGATTTCGCAATTAACGGCATCGAACATTCAATGAACCACTACAACAAGCCTGTTCCTTAACAGCCAGCGAGTTGAACGGAGGATTTTTCAAGCGAAGTGGCCGTTGACATTTTCTTCAAAAAGAGGATGGCGCGGGCATTAAACTCCCGAGGCTGGTCGACGTTACAGACATGACCGGAATTGCCGATCACCTCAAGCCACGAATTGGTATGCTTTGTAATGATATAGCGGACAGCGGGCAAAAACATGTGGTCTTCTTCGCCCATAAGATAAAGTGTGGGGATGGCAGTATCCTTCTCTTCAAAGTATTTCAACAACGGCGTGATTTCATAGGTCAAGGTGTACCAGCGCATGAACTCTTTCTGGGCAACCTTCTTGGCTTCATTGACAAAGAGCAGTCTTGAGCGTTTGTGCCGCTCACTCGGCATGATAATCCAGGCAAAAAAGGTGTAAAGCCACATATAAGGCACCACCCTTTTAAACATGTTTCCAAGGGTTACAAGTACTTTTGCGCGAATGTTCAGCCTTATGATGGCCCCGCCCATAATCATGGAACTCACCCTTTCTGGTGCGATTTCGCTGAGGTTACGAATAATGATGGTACCAAGGGAGATACCGATGAAGTGCGCTTTCTGAATCTTCAGGGAGTCAAGAACATCAAGAATGTCACGGGTAACATCTTCAAAATCGTAATAATGCTTATCCTTGGGGCCAGCAACGCCTTTTGATTTGCCGTGTCCCCTCAAATCAACGAGGAGAACATTGAAGTGACGGATAAACTCTTTTATCTGCAAAAACCAAATTGAAGAGCTTCCACCCGCTCCGTGGACAAAAACAACCCAAGGAGCTTCTGGGTCACCCAACTCGTATGTCTTGTAATGAAGCATCGAAGAACGCGGTTATAAACATTTAGCCTTCAAGTAAACAAAACAAATACAAAAAACAAAACGTTACACACTTCTTCGGAAAATATGCACAAGTTCAAACAAAACAATCCCTGCTGCAACAGCAACATTCAACGAATGTTTCGTGCCGTACTGGGGAATTTCGAGCACCTCGTCACAGAGTTGAAGCAGCTCCTCTTCAAGACCATCAACTTCATTGCCAACAATAAGACAGATCGGAAAATCAGAGGCTTTGAAGGCTGTATAGGGGCGACTTCCTTCGGCAATTTCAAGTCCGCAGATTCTCACTCCTTCACTCTTCATGCGTTCAAGGGCCTCCACGGGAGTAGCGAGATACTCCCACGCAACCGTATCCTGGGCTCCAAGTGCTGTTTTGTCGATCTCTTTTCGCGGTGGAGTGGCCGTATAGCCGGAGAGAATGATTTTTTCAATCCCTGCGGCATCCGCCGTACGAAACATTGAACCAACATTCCACATACTGCGGATATTGTGAAGCATCAAAACGACCGGGTGCTTCGCCGCGCCGCAATAGTGCTCCTCACTCAGCCGGTTCATCTCGGTGCCATGCAACTTTCTGAACTGCGACATATTAACGTGACCTGAGTTTTTCAATGAGCCGCTGATTTTCATCAACAAGGCCGACATTGAATCTCAGACAGTTTTTCATTAAGTGGTAACCGGAAACATTTCTCACAAGAATACCCTGGCTCTGAAGGCTTTGAAAAAGAGTTCCCGCATCACTGACCCTGATAATCAAAAAATTAGTGTCGCTCAGAAAGGGCTCAACACCGTCAATATTGAGGAGTGCTGCGAAGAGCCTTTCGCGCTCATGAAGAATATACGAAACCGCGTCGGTAACGAGAGAGTAATTCGCCAGCACCTTTGTGAGCGTTATCTCGGCAAGCCTGCTTGATGCAAAGGGAATTTTCGGCTTGGCAATTTCAGCCATCAGCAGTGGACTGGCAATTGCAAAACCAATACGGATTCCTGCCAAAGCAAGAGCTTTGGACATCGTGCGAAGCACAACAAGATTGGGCAATTCGTCAATCAATTCAAGAACAGAGCGCTGCCGGGAAAACTCAATGTAAGCCTCGTCAACCAGCACGATGGCATCAGAAGAGTGTGCAATCAGACGTATCTCTTCAAAAGAGAGAGATTTTCCGGTGGGATTGTTCGGTGTAGAGAGAACAATAAAATCCACGGCCTCATCTTGCGCGGTACGCACAATCGCCTCAAGATCGAAGTCAAGATTCGCACGCATGGGGACAGTAACAATCTGCGACTGCAAGAGCATGGCTATTTTTTCGTAGAGAGAAAACGACGGATCAGGAATCAGTATCTTTCTGCCAGGACCAAGGCATGCAAGAAATATGGTATAGAGCATCTCATTCGATCCGTTGCTCATCATCACTGAGTCGGGCGAAATACCAAGAAAATCAGCATAAACCTGCATCCCCCGGTAGGGAAGAATATCTGGATAGCGGTTCCAGGGCTCCTTGATAAACTCTCCCATAATCTCCTCCTTGAGCCACATCGGCACATCAAAAGGACTTTCGTTCTGATTCAGCTTTATTTCTGCCTGCTGTCCCCCCTCAACACGGTATGCTGCAATATTCTTCAATGCGGGATTAAGAAGGTGGCCTATCTCTTTTTTCATACTGCTTCTCTCTATTCGTTGCGGTAAAGCGTTCAAAACAACAGGATGAACCGCAAAAAACGGCACCTGCACAATCATTCTTTAAAAAACATCTTTTTCAAACAATTCAATGAAAAAAATCTGGACAATCCTCATTTTTTTTATAAATTAAAACAGGACAAAAAAAATCCAATTATAATGGAGGCGCGATGAAAAAGATGAAAAAAACAGCTCTTGATCTTCTTGACGATCTTTATTCTCTTGCCTACTGGATGACAGGCAGTGACGAAATGTCTCAGGAGCTTGTCTATAAGACCTATTCCTCTGCACATACCGCAGTGGAGGAGCATCTCTTGCTGAAAACATTTCGGGAGTGCTACGTTGCAAGGTTTGGCCAACAAACTGATTTTTGTACCACCGAAAAACTTGGACGTGGCCATCCTCAGCTTGTCGATTCACTGATGCTTTGGGCCGCAGATATCAAGCTCTCGGTTCTGTTGAGCGAAATATCGGGCATGAAACATGGCCAGATTTCCGAAATTGTGGGCAAACCGATTGAAACCGTGAGACTGTGGCTCTTTTGGGGCAGAAAGCTTTTGTCCACAACAAACCTCGTTGACATGGGGCGTCTCAAGGCGAGTTAATTACATTCACTTATTGTTCTTCGCAAAAGCTGAAATTGATACGACTTGAGCTCAAAACGCTCTTTGTTTTGCTTTTTGTTTTTGTTGCGGTCTCTTTTATATTCGATGTAGCTCCATTTAAACTTCTACCTTTTGCTTCATGATTATTATCACCGGCGGTGCAGGATTTATCGGCAGTGCCATGCTTTGGGAGCTCAACCGCAACGGTGAAGAGGATATCATTGTCGTTGATGATCTTGGATCCACCGCCACCGAAAAATGGCGCAACCTCTCCGGACTCCGTTTTGCTGACATTATCTCCGTAAAGCTTTTTGCAGAGCTCCTTGAAAGAAACGCGCTTGAAGGAATTTCTGCCATCATTCACATGGGGGCAAACAGTTCGACAACAGAAACTGATGCCGACCACTTGCTCGACAACAATTTCGGCTACTCAAAAAAAATTGCCTCGTTCTGCATGAAGCGTGGCATCCGACTGATCTATGCGTCAAGCGCTGCAACTTATGGTGACGGAGCGAACGGCTATAGTGATGCAATTGCAACAATCTCCACGCTCCGTCCCCTGAATATGTACGGATACTCAAAGCAGCTTTTCGACTGCTGGGCACTCAAACACCATATCCTCGACCATGCCGCTGGCCTGAAATTCTTCAACGTCTACGGCCCAAACGAGTATCACAAGGGAGATATGAGCAGTGTCGTCTACAAGGCGTTCCATCAAATCGGCGAAAAAGGATCATTGAATCTTTTTCAGTCACACCGGCCCGACTACCGTGACGGCGAACAGTTGAGGGATTTTGTCTCCGTCAAGGACTGCACCAGAATTATGGCGTGGATGCTTGAGACCCCTGCTGTGGCAGGAATCTTCAACGTAGGCTGCGGCACGCCGAGAAGCTTCAATGACCTTGCTACGGCGACCTTTGCGGCACTCAACCGTCCAACGGTCATCAACTACATCCCCATGCCGGAAACCCTGCGCGATAAGTACCAGTACTATACCTGTGCGGATATTACAAAACTTCGGCAGGCGGGATTCACTGACGCACTGACTCCACTCGAAGAAGGAGTAAAAGAGTATGTGCAGCACTATCTCTCCGCCGAAAATCCCTATTTCGATCACAACGGAGGGTCAGCCTCTCCCCTTGCCGTTATACATTGAGAATAAGTATATGGTTAAATATCCCAGCGATCCAAAGGTACCGAAGGCCATCGGATCCTGCTGCTGTGTTTCACTATTTTTCGTCTTGTTTGAAGCGGCAGTGAAGCGCTGCCTGCTCGACCTCGGAGCGTCATTCGAAAAAGAGACCTGATCCGCACTTGAAACTATTTCGGCCACGGTGCTGGTCGCAATGGTAGTACTTGCAACCTGATCACTTGATCCCAAATTGAATTCTGATCCCGGCAGGGTGCCAGGCAAGCTTGGGCTCATTGCTCCAGCGTCCACTCGCACACCGCCAGCGACGGCATTCAACGCTGCTCTAACATTGGTGCTGGCAGATGTCCCTGCACTTGTTGTTGTGCTGGCCGCCACGCTGCTCTCTGCCGCTCCTGCGGTTGTTGTAGAACTGCTGGCCTCCGAGCTGCTCTCTGCCGTGCTCTCGGAACTGCTCTCGCCCTCTCCTGTTGCTGCGGTGCTCTCTGAACTGCTCTCACTCTCTCCTGCTGCTGTGGTAGCTTCCGAGCTACTCTCGCCCTTGGAGGGAGAATTGCCGGAACCACCGGGAGAGGTTTGAGTATTTGCTGTCACCGCCAGCAGAACAGGGGTGATGATCACTGGCGCAGTAACACTGCTGAGAGCTGGCAATTGATAATTGCTCGCCACACCTGAACCATCAGCAAGCGTGATTTTGTCAATAAAATTATTCTCTGTGGCAGAATTTGCATCACTTGCCATGGCTTGGGTATAACTCAAGGTCTCACTGCCGACGCCGGTCACAATGGTCACCGCACCAGCTAAACCTGTTGTGCCATCATATTTTTTGCTTGCCGAAAGCGCTACCGTCTTTGGGGTTATTG
>CAILXB010000298.1 GCA_903838025.1 uncultured Chlorobiaceae bacterium | reverse complement strand
TCTGACCGCCAAACTGCGCTTTACCACCGAGCGGCTGCTGGGTTATGAGCGAGTATGGACCGGTTGAACGAGCATGAATCTTGTCATCAACAAGGTGACCAAGCTTGAGCATATAAATATAGCCGATGGTCACTTCATCATCAAACCGCTCTCCGGTACGTCCATCAAAAAGACTTACCTTGCCATTCGTCGGAAGACCAGCCCTTTCGAGTTCATGCTGTACCTCCTCATAAGTGGCACCATTGAAAATCGGAGTCTTAAACTTGACACCAAGTTTCTTGGCTGCCCAACCGAGCGATGTTTCATAAAGCTGGCCAATATTCATACGGCTCGGCACACCAAGCGGATTGAGCACAATATCAACCGAAGTACCATCCGCCATGAATGGCATATCCTCAACCGGCAGAATTTTACCCACAACACCCTTGTTACCGTGTCGTCCAGCCATTTTGTCGCCTACCTGAATCTTCCTTTTCTGGGCAATGTAACACTTGGCAAGCTCCTCAATTCCCGGAGGAAGTTCATCGCCAACATTGATTTTATATTTCTCGTTGTCGCGCTCATCAGCCAAATCTTTAAGCAGGAAACGGAACTCTTTGACAAGGCGAACCACATTGTCGTTGACTTTTTTGGAATCTGTCACCCCTTTTGAAAAATCAATCGACTCAAGAAAGGGCATGGAACTGAACTTCGCAAGGAGGCTCTCATCAAACGCTACATCCTCAGCAATGAGCTGTTTGCCTTTATCACTGTAAACGCCCGTAGAGTTCTTGCCACCAAGAAGCTGTTTCACCCATTTGGCAAACCGCTTCCGTAAATCATACTCTTTGGCATCATATTTCTTATCGACCAGCTCAAGCTTTTCCTTGACATCCATGCCAACCTTTTTCTTGCGGCTGAAAAGCTTTGTCTTGATGACAATACCCTTCATTCCGGCAGGTACGTGCATGGAAGCATCCTTGACATCGCTCGATTTGTCACCGAAAATTGCCCTGAGCAGTTTTTCTTCCGGTGTCGGATCGCTCTCGCCCTTTGGCGTTATTTTTCCGACCAGAATATCCCGCTCCTTGACTTCCGCACCAATACGTACAATACCGTTCTCATCAAGGTTTCGGAGCGCCTCATCACTGACATTGTAGATATCACGGGTAAACTGCTCTTCACCTCGTTTTGTATCGCGGACGTTGGCCTCGAATTCGTGAATATGGATCGACGTAAAGACATCGTCATAGACAAGCCTTTCACTGAGGATGATCGCATCTTCAAAATTGTAGCCACGCCATGGCATGAAGGCCACCAAGACATTTTTTCCAAGCGCCAGCTCTCCATTATCGGTCGATGAGCTGTCGGCAAGCACCGTACCTTTTTCAACACGCTGGCCAATGTGTACCAGAGGTTTCTGTGAAATACAAGTATCCTGGTTGGAGCGCTTGAACTTGATCAACTTATAGGTCTTCAGCCCTTCATCGGGGTCAAGCATCGAGAGGCGAACATCATTGTCAACACCAAGATCGTAACGTACCTGGATATATTCCGCAGTAACATCTTCGAGCACTCCGGCTCCTTCAGCAACAATGACTGCACGGGAATCCCTTGCCACCTTGGCTTCCATGCCGGTACCAACCACAGGTGCCTCGGAGGTCAGCAACGGAACCGCCTGGCGTTGCATGTTTGCACCCATAAGCGCACGGTTACCGTCATCATGCTCAAGGAAAGGAATCAGTGCCGCAGCAGCGCTGACAATCTGCACGGGAGAGACGTCCATATAATTGACATCTTCTGCCGCGACAACGGGATAGTCACCCTTTGTCCTGGCCTGAACCGTCTCCAGAGCTATTCTGTTGTTCTCATCAAGGGGAACACTGACTGGTACGGTGATCTTGTTTTCCTCATCTTCAGCCGATAGCATCAGGACAGTATCGGTTACCTGACCTTTATCAACAACTCGGTAAGGTGTCTGAATAAACCCTTTATCGTTAATTTCCGCATAGACCGAGAGAGAGGAAATCAAACCGATATTAGGGCCTTCAGGAGTTTCAATCGGGCAAAGCCGACCGTAGTGTGTATAGTGAACGTCACGAACCTCAAAACCTGCGCGTTCCCTGGTAAGACCACCAGGTCCAAGGGCAGAAACCCTTCTCTTGTTGGTCATTTCAGCCAGAGGGTTGGTCTGATCCATGAACTGGGAGAGCTGACTTGTCGCAAAGAAACTTGAGACAACGCTTGAGACCGTACGAGCATTGATAAGATCTGCTGGAGCTATTTTGTCCGAGTCTCTTGAGTTGAGCTTTTCACGAACATTCTTTCCCATCCTCGCAAGTCCAATAACAAACTGGGCTGCGAGCTGTTCGCCAACCGAGCGCACCCTGCGGTTCGCCAAATGATCGACATCATCAACATCAGCAAGCCCGTTGACCAGCTTGATGAGATAATAGATGACCGAGATAATATCATAATGCGTCAGTACAAGAATATCTTCACCTGTCGGCTCATCGGAGAACGACTGTATGGTCTGAAGAATTTTCTCGTAAATAGTATCAGAAAGCTGTTTCAGCTCAGGCTTTTCAGCAAGGTAGCTGCTCAGGTCATCAAACTCTTTGCTGAGCTTTTTGCGAATCCTGTAGCGGCCAACCTCACCAAGATCATATTTTTTCTGATTGAAAAAAGTTCTCTCAAGAAAGCTTCTTGCCGCATCAATATCGGGAGCCTCATTGGCCCTCAACTCCTCGTACACAATCTCAAGCGCCTCTTCCTCAGTTGCCGAGCTGTCGTTAAGAATGGTATTGATGATGATGGATTTATCAACTCCCTTGTCTCCACCAGCAAAGGTCTTCATCACCTTGACGCTTTTGTAGCCAGCGGCAAGAATCTGCTCAAAAATATCCTCTGTGATGGCCGTTCTTGCACTCACCACCTCGCCTGTCTGCATGTCAACAATATCAGAAGCAAGATACTGACCGACCAGTTGCTCCTTTTTACCTGATTTCAGTGGAACCTCTTCAACAAGATCAAAAAGACCCAGAATATCTTCATCTCTTGCAAAACCTATGGCGCGCAAAAGTGCACTAACCAAAAAGTTTTTTTTCTGATCGATATAAACAAAAATCTGGTTGTTGATGTCGGTCTGAAACTCAATCCATGACCCCCGGGTAGGAACAATTTTGGCCGAATACATCTTCTTGCCGTTCGGATGAACAGCTTCACTAAAAACAACACCAGGTGAGCGGTGAAGCTGGGCGACCACAACACGTTCTGCACCGTTCACAATAAAAGTGCCACGGTTTGTCATGTAGGGAATCCTGCCAAGGTAAACCTCCTGCTGTATGGTCTCCTTCCAGTCGGTCTCATCAGCCTCATCCTTGTAAGAGAGCTTGAGCTTGACTTTCAGGGAAACATCATAAGTAAGGCCCCTTTCAATACAATCCTCAATGGTATACTTTGGTTTATCAAAGCTGTATGAAATAT
>CAILXB010000297.1 GCA_903838025.1 uncultured Chlorobiaceae bacterium | reverse complement strand
TCCATATTGTAATCTCGACTAACGGCTTTCCGTTAACGATTTCATCCAGTACATCGTCACTCAGTGGGCTGTTTCTTACCAACGATTCCAGAGCTGCGCGATTTTGCTTTGAAACAAAGAAGTTATCGCTCTCATCTTCGGGATCAATGCGACCAAAAACATGAAAGTTTGCCCGGTCTTGCCGAATAATGGCGGCGGGAGATCTTAGACGCTCACCGTAACTGTTAAAGTGGTCCGAACGACTGAGACGTGCAGCATAAGAGTCAACCAGATTGTCAGCAAACGCAGGGGTTGCCTGAAACATGGCGAAAAGTGCTACCAAAAAATAAAGCTTTTTCATAATCGAATCTCCAGCGTTTATTCTTTAAAAATAAAGAGATATCTCGATACGTTGCGTATGATGAACAGTGCGGAAAAATGCGATAAAGCCAACATCCCGACGAAAGCGTGTCACCCTATCCTCCGAAAAATAGAGCATCTTTCACCGTTCAAACATACTGTCAGAATTTACATATTTTTTCTGATTTTTTTCTTGACCTCTTGGGGAAAGGTGCCGACAGGCAGAGTCGAACTTTTTATCTGGGGGAAACGCAGTCTGAATAAAAAACCCGGCGTCTGAAAAACGCCGGGCAGGTTTGCTCAGTTTATCAAGTGCTCTTCGCACGCTTCGCCCTCTTCAAGAGCATCAAGAATTTCGTCGATTTTGTCCTCACTGTCGATTTCGCCGTACCAGAAGTTTTCGGGATAGATTACCAAAACCGGCCCTTTCTCGCAGAGATTGAGGCACCCTGTTGCCGAGACGGTGACATCACTCATACCCCGATCGGACAACTCGCTCTCGATGTAGGGAATCAGACTGAGTGACTCCTTTTTATGGCAAATTCCCTGTGGTGTTCCCTGCGCCCGAAAACTTGCGCAAACAAGAATGTGATGTTTTGGTTTGTCCATGATTCAATTTTGTTTAGTTGTTGTCAGTTGTCAGTAATCAGTTATCAGTAGTCAGCACTGATAACTGATTACTGATTAATTGGTTACTTGGTTAGCTTACCCACATCCTCCTCCGGTGCCTGAACAACTGGAGCCGCAGGCGTGGATTTGGCTGCTTTTCATGAGATGTTTCAGATCCTGGCCGTTAAAAATTCCGTAGACCGCCTCCTCAATGACCCCCTCAAGGACCATGACTTCAATCCCTTTAGCCGTCATCACTTTTTTCGGAGAGTCGCCTGCTCCGTTGACAAGCAGCGTCCGGCAATCTTTGAGAGTGTCGGCAAGTGCTTCCCAGCGCTCTTTACCTCCACCAGCGGGAGGTGCGGTTCTTGAATCGACCAGTACGCATGCGCCTGAAGCGTTCATGCCGTACACCAGAAAGCGGTCAGCCTCGCCGAGGTGCTGGTTAATCAGTACCCCCTCGATACTGCTGACGGCAATATAGGGCCTCGATTCAGCAAGGTTTTTGGGCATCGCGGCCGCTTCGGCAAGCTTCTGCATCATCTCTTCGGTGTTGATTTCACCGATAATACCGACTGCATCGGCGCGGCAGCGGGCGCAATGTTTCATCTGCGGCAAAAATTCGCTTGTCGCCCTCTGTATTTCGGTTACCATATCAACTGATGGCTCCGCTATGTTTTCGAAGAGGGTCTCCTTGGTGTTGTAGTAGGGGAGACAGTTCAGAATGTCGGCTCCCAGTTCCGCAACTTTTGAGGCGACCGCAATCACATGGGTGTCGTTGATGCCCGGTATGATAATCGAGTTCACTTTGGCGGTGACACCGGCCTCCTTGAGCTTTTTGAGTGACTCAAGCTGGTTTTTGATCAAAAGTCTGGCTGCATCAATGTCGCGGTACATCTTCTTTTTATAGCGGACCCATGCGTAGACCTCTGCGCCCACTTCCGGATCAATTGCGTTGATGGTGATGGTGACATGGCTCACCTGCAACCGGGCAAGTTCATCAATATAGGGGAGCAGGTCGAGTCCGTTGGTTGCCACGCAGAGCAACATCTCGGGATATTTTTCACGTACCAGCCTCAGCGTCTCCATTGTTTCATCGGGGTTGGCAAAGGGATCTCCAGGGCCGGCAATACCCACAACGGCAATGTTTGGAGAGAGCACCATGGCCTGATCCAGATAGTAGAGTGCCTGCTGTGGCGAGAGTACCTTGCTCGTAACGCCAGGGCGGTTCTCGTTCATGCAGTCAAATTTGCGACTGCAATAGTTGCACTGGATATTGCATTTTGGCGCAACTGGGAGGTGGATACGCCCGAATTTATGTCGCGACGCATCGTTGAAACAGGGGTGGTTTGCTATGTTCAGTGTCATGATATCCTCCCTTTACATATAAGTGTAGCCAATTGATGAAGCATTCTGCCGCTGTTCGATAACGGTGTTGACGATCCGGTCAAAGAGTTCCTGCGTGCCACGGTAGCCAAGATGGTGCATTCTCTGCCCCCCGAACCGGTCGTGAATGGGGAAGCCGAGTCGGAGCAGCGGGATATCGTTTTTTCGCGACATGGTATACCCCTTGCTGTTGCCGATAAGAAAATCGGGTTGCAGCACTTTGGCCTCATCCTCGATATCGACAAAGTCAACACCTTCACGCACTTTGATACCGAGCTCATCCATCGTTGGTACAAGCTCCTTGATCCTTCTTTTCAGGAGACCGCTTTTTCCTCCTGAGGCGCAGAGCACAGGAGTCATGCCGATTTCACTGAGAAATGCGGTCATGGCCACCACCAGATCCTCCTCGCCATAGAGAATTACCCTTTTTTCAAAAACATATTTATGGCCGTCCGCATAGGCATCAACCAGACGGCGCCGTTCATCCTCATATTTTTCAGGTCGTGCATGGCCTGTCAGCGTTTCGAGCAGGCTGAAAAACCGGTCGCTCTCCTTGATGCCGATGGGTAGCGAGAGGTGATGACGCGGTATGCCAAAGGCGTCATCGAGATAGCCTGCCGCCGATTTTGCGGCTTCAAGGGTTGAGCCGAACTCTATGCTCGCTTTTGCGCTGCCTGCCTGTACAATGGCGCTTGCCGGAGTGCCGCCCGGCGGTATGCGGTGGTATTCACCCCAGGGCCCGCCATCCATCGTCTGCGAGTAGTCGGGCAGCAAGAGCAATTGAGCCCCGAAATCAGCAAAAATCTCCTTGAGGTAACGCAGGTCGGCTGGCGAAACCATGTTCGGAAAGAGGTTGATCAGCTCCTGTGACTCTCCTTTTTCGGCCAGTGTTTTGACGGTTGCCCTTACTGCGGCATGAAAGCCGTCAATGTGGCTGCCCTGGTAGCTTGGCGTCGAGGCATGAATCAAAATCGGCATCGGTGAGCCGTTCTTGAACTCCTTTTTATACTCCCGCAAAATTCCGGGCACATCATCGCCGATAGTTTCGCTCAAACAGGTGGTCGCCACCCCGATAACCTCCGGCTTGTACTGATCGGAGACGTTTTTCAGCCCGATTTTCAGGTTATGACTGCCGCCGAAGACCGCACTCTCTTCATGGAAGTTCGATGAGGCGATATCGATCGGCTCTTTATAATGGCTGATCAGGTAACGGCGAATATAGGTCGCGCACCCCTGTGAACCGTGCAGGAACGGTACGCAGTTCTCAATCCCCCGGAAAGCAAGGCATGCGCCAAGTGGGTTGCAGAGCTTGCAGGCGTTCTGTGTTGCTGTTTTTGCGTGTTTCATAGGGTACCTCCTTTTCTCGGAGCAAACTGCCATACCGGGCTCATGACCGATTGA
>CAILXB010000296.1 GCA_903838025.1 uncultured Chlorobiaceae bacterium | reverse complement strand
CAGCCATAAAAGCGCCAGAGGCAACAGTCAGGGCCATAGCGCTGCTGAAACCGCCCATCAAGAAATGCGGCCATCAACTGCCGGTCAAAGGCCATATTTTCTTCACCGGTATGGAATCCTGAGTCGAGACAATACACCTTTGAGAAAAAAGTATTCACCATTCTACAACTCCTCGCGGGTACTCCATGCGTTCAGCAAAAAAAATTAGACCGTAATCTCCGGATTTTTTGCGTGATTTTACAAATACTATACTTCATACCACTTACTAAATTAATTTTTGCGAAGCGCTTGCAAAAGGCTGCGTCACAATGCAATTGCAACTTCGGAGCAAGATAATAATTATTTTTACCCTGTTACATTGTTTGTCTCCTGTGAGAGGGGTATTTTGCAGGAAAGTACCAGTACCTTACCAATTGTCACTACAATAATCATGCCACGTATCACTGTTGCTCTCATTTTTGGAGGCAGGTCAAGCGAACACGAAATATCGAT
The DNA here is from genome assembly GCA_903838025.1 of uncultured Chlorobiaceae bacterium. Classification (GTDB taxonomy): domain Bacteria; phylum Bacteroidota; class Chlorobiia; order Chlorobiales; family Chlorobiaceae; genus Chlorobium. Next base: position 14,165 of record CAILXB010000296.1, on the reverse strand, counting down.
CATCTCAGCAAAATCAATAGCCGCAAATATAAGCACCGAGCGCTACACGATACTCCCCGTCTACATCACGCACGAGGGGCTGTGGCTCTGTGGCGGGATTGCACAGGATATCCTGGATCTGGATCTCTCGGCTCTCTTGAGAAACTCTTCACTTGAAGCAACAAGTTCAACCCTCCGTGAGATGGTGCAGCAAGCTGCCCAAAAGCCTTTCGATCTTGATTTCACAAGTGCCCACATTGATGTGGCATTTCTAACGCTGCATGGAACGTATGGTGAAGATGGCCGCATCCAGGGATTTCTGGATACCTGCGGCATACCCTACACGGGATGCGGGGTTCTGGCCTCGGCACTCACGATGGACAAGGCGCTCACAAAACTTTGCGTGGCCGATGCAGGTCTTGCGGTTGCCCCCTCCATCACACTCTTCAGCGCCGATTACTATACTGACCCGCAGAGCGTTCACTCCATGATTGAGCAACAGTTCAAATACCCGTTTTTTGTTAAACCAGCAAATCTCGGTTCCTCAATAGGAATCTCAAAGGTGCATCATGGCGCAGAGCTCCCTTCAGCCCTCAAAAGCGCCTGTTCACTCGATACAAAAGTGCTGGTCGAAAAAGCGATCAGTGGCAGAGAGATTGAGGTCGCAGTACTGGGAAATGAGCAACCCATTGTTTCGGTATGCGGTGAAATCGAGCCTGGCAGCGACTTCTATGACTATGAAGACAAATACATTCTCAACAGCGCAAAACTCTTTATCCCGGCGCGCATTCCCCGCGAAATGCAGGAAGAGGTGAGGAGCGCAGCGCTGAGAGCGTACAAGGCCCTTGGATGCCGTGGCATGTCGAGAATAGATTTTTTTGTTGACGAAAACGGAGGGGGGATTGTCCTGAATGAAGTTAATACCATTCCCGGTTTCACCGACATCAGTATGTATCCGCGACTCATGGAGGCCAGCGGCACCCCTTTTTCGGAACTTGTAGAGCGTCTGCTTCAGCTCGCACTGGAAACCATACGACCATGATCAGTGAACCATACTTTTTTTTTGCAGAAGTTTCGCTTGACATCTCAAAAAAAAGATTCCAGTCCGCCCTCGACAAACTCAGTCCCTTCGCTGAGCAGTTTGCGGACTCCTATCTTTTTCACCTGCTCTCTGCAAAAGCGCACAAAGAGCTTCGGCACAACACTCTTGCCGGAGAATATTTCCGAAAATGCTGCTCCATAGCTCCGGCAAACCAGGTCGCCTGGCAAGAGCTTATTGAGCTTCAATCGTCAACTGACAATGAAGAGGTCGTCGTCCCCGTGTTTGACCCCGTCATCGATGAGCTTGAAAAACTGACTGCGGCACTCATGAAATTTGAACCGGCAATAACAACGGAAAATGCTGACCCAACCTCAATTCTTGAACAAAAAGAACCTTTTTCCGACGACATAATAATTGCTGTACCCACCGAAAGCCTCGCAAGCCTCTTCACTGCACAGGGCGCCTATAAAAAAGCGATAAAAATTTACACGCATCTTATCAAGTTGAAACCTCAAAATGCTGAACACTACCAGCAGGAAATCGACTCTCTGCTTGAGCAGCTTTAAGTGCACAAGTACGCACTGAGCCCAAACTTGAAACGATTTGACTGAAATTTATATTGTAAACTGGAGTATATTGAATCATTCTATGATAACGGAGCAGATTTTAAACGGTTAAAGGTACAGTATTTTGGTTGTCAAATTTTTTTCATGGTTCTGCATTGCTCTGCTTTTTCTTGCTTCGCCCTTGGATGTCCGAGGCTCTGAAAACGCAGAAAACAGCTACACTCTCCGCCGCTGCATTGAAATCGCACTCAATAACGCTACTTCAGTCCGAAAAGCTGAAAACGTCCTGAAACTTCAGGGTGCCGACGTTCTGAAGAATTATGGTAACTTTCTTCCCCGATTTTCAACGTCAGTTGGCTATTCTCCCTATACGCTCAGCCGAGCCTATGCGCTGAACCCCTCAGGAACCGCAATAACAAGCGTAAAAACAAAAAGTAAATCAATTGACCTGACAGTGACAACCTCCCTGAATCTTTTCAATGGATTCAGTGATTACGCTTCTTTGCAAGCTGCACTGAAAAAAGAAGATGCGGTTGGGTATACCCTGTTGAGAGCTCAACAGGCCATAGCTTTCGACGTTACCCAAACATATTATCAGGTACTTCTGGAACAGGAACTTCTGGCCATTGCCCGTGAAAACTTTCTTTTGGCCCAAGACCAGCAAACCCTCACCGATCGGCAGTTTCAGGTTGGCCTGAAATCCATAATCGACCGCGACCAGCAACGGGCTGATGCCGCAGCAAGCGGTCTATCGGTCATCAAGGCAGAAACCCGCATGCAAAAGAGCAAGTTTGAGCTCATGCGCCGCATGCAGATGGACCCCGTGGCAACGGCAACGTTTACCCTTGAGCCTCTGCCCGAAAGCTTTACAAGTCCACTCTCCCTGAAACCCGATCCCGATGCTCTTGCCCTGCTTGCCGTTCAACAGCGTGGTGACCTTAAAGGCAAAGAACTTGAAACGATAGCCTCAAAATGGCAGGTCACCCAAGCCAGGTCGACCTGGTACCCGCACCTTGATTTGGCCTTCAACGTCAGCAGTAGAGGTACCAAATATCTGAACCAGAGCAGTGATGAAATAGCCTACCCGCCACTCTCCAGCCAGCTTGAAAATTCAATCGGATATTCGGTGGGACTCAACCTCAGTTGGGCCATTTTTGATGGATTCCAAACCCGTTATACTGTTGAGTCGGCCAAAATAAACCAGATAAATCTGCACTATGAGTACGACGATCTGAAAAACGACCTTCTCATCGATCTTTATGAGGCCGCAGGAGAGTACAACTCGGCACTCATGCAAATAGAGACCGCCAAAATCAGCCTTAATGCTGCAAGCTCAGCTTTTAACGGCATCAAAAGAAAATATGAGCTGGGAGCCGCGAGTTTTATTGAACTCAGCACTGCACGAGCCGCGTTTTTCAATGCCCGATCCAACCTCTCCCAGGCCACCTATAATCTTGCACTGCAAAAAAGTACGCTTGATTTCGCTACAGGTAATGAAGCCATACCATCACAACCAGAATACCCTCTACCAGTCAAATGAGTAAACAAAAATTTTTACTGAAACGAAAAACAACCATAATTTCCATTGCCGCACTTCTAATTGCTGGAGTGTTGCTTTTTTCGTTTTTCAAGCTTCGTGAAACACCCGTTGAGGTAACAACCGAAAAAGTGTTTGTCAAAGAGCTCATTCATCTGGTCACGGCTACAGGAAAAATTCAGCCTGCACTTGTTGTTGCCATGTCGCCCGATGTTTCGGGTGAGATTATCGAATTACCCATCAAGGATGGCCAAAGCGTTCAAAAGGGAGATCTCCTCTTTAAAATTCAGCCTGATATTTACATCAACCAGGTAGATCAGAGCCTTGCCCAACTCAATGCGGCCAAATCGCAAAGCATGGAGACTTTGGCCCGAAAGCTCAAGGCGGAAGATGATTTCCGCAAGGCATCACTGCTCTACAAGGAGAAACTGATCTCCCAGTCCGATTTCATAGCCTCAAAAGCCAATGCCGATGCTGCACAGGCAAGCTACCGGGCATCGATGTATACCATACAACAGAACAAAAGCCTGCTCAACCAGAATCAGGAACGAATGAAAAAAACCATTGTCCGTGCACCGATCAACGGCACTATTATCGCCCTGAACAGCAAGCCGGGCGAGCGTGTTGTTGGTACAGGCCAGTTTCCAGGCACTGAGGTACTGCGGCTTGCAAACCTTGACAGTATGCAGGTGGAGGTTGAAGTCAATGAAAATGACATCGTCAATGTAAAACCAGGCAACCCTGTTTCAATTACAGTTGATGCTTATGGCGAGCGCATTTTTAAAGGTGTAGTGCATGAAATTTCCAATTCGGCCATCTCAAAGGCTGCCGGAACGCAGGAGGAGGTGACCAACTTTTCCGTTAAAATCCGAATTTTCAACCATGATCGCTTGCTGAAACCCGGCATGAGCGCAACAGCAGATATTGAGTCGCAGCGGGTACAAAACGCTCTTGTCGTCCCCATTCAAAGCGTCACGATACGAGGCGGCTCAACCACCGAAAAGCAGGAAAAAGCTGAAAAAGAGATGGTAACCATCGCGCCGATTGGCAAAGCCTCCGAAAGTGTACAGGGGGTTTTTGTTGTCAAAGGAGGAAAAGCATGGTTCCGGCCAGTCAAAACCGGAACAACCGACAACACCCACATCGTGGTCACCGCCGGGCTCAAAAAGGGAGAAGAGGTTGTTGCAGGAAGTTATACTGCTATAACCAGCAAGCTTACTAATGGCTGCATGGTCAAACCGCCTCAACAATAGCATGGATATACAATCGAATGTCATCACCATGCAGTCGCTTTGTAAATTCTATGAGATGGGCGATCAGGTTGTTCATGCGCTTGACTCCATCAATCTTGAGTTCAAACTGAACGACTATGCGGCAATCATGGGTCCTTCCGGCAGCGGAAAATCAACCCTCATGAACATTATAGGCTGCCTTGACACTCCCTCCTCCGGCAGCTATACTCTTAATGGCCAAAATGTAGCCGAAATGGATGACGATGCACTTGCCCGTATCAGAAACCGGGAGATTGGCTTTGTTTTCCAGACCTTCAACCTGCTTCCCCGGCTTAACTGCCTGCGCAATGTAGAACTGCCACTGATTTATGCCGGAGTCTCGCCTGAAGAGCGCGAAGAGCGTGCCGCAGCCGCCCTTGTGAAGGTAGGACTGGGCGACCGTATCACACACAAACCCTCTGAACTTTCCGGAGGTCAGATTCAAAGGGTAGCCATAGCAAGGGCACTCATCAATAAACCCTCAATCATTCTTGCCGACGAGCCTACCGGCAACCTCGATACTGCAACCAGCCGAGACATCATGAGTATCTTCGGAGCGCTCTCCGAAGCAGGCAATACCATTATCCTCATTACGCATGAAGAGGATATTGCCCGCTATACCCGTCGTCTCATCCGCCTCCGTGATGGAAAAATCGAAAGCGACCAAAGCCAATGAACAGTACCTGGCGACAGTTCCGCTATGAAAGCGCTGAGAGCCTGAAAATGGCGCTCTTCCAAATCAGGGCAAACAAGGTACGATCGTTTCTTACCGCGCTCGGAGTCATTATCGGCATTGTGGCCATTACCATGATGGGTACGGCAATCAACGGCATCGACCGGGGTTTCGACAAGAGCCTTGCCATGCTTGGTTACGATATTATTTATGTCCAGAAATCATCGTGGAGCACCATGGGGCAATGGTGGAGGTACCGCAACCGCCCTGACCTGAAAACAGAGTATGCGGCTCAACTCAACCGCATTATTGCCGATAATCCGCATTCAGAACTGCTCATCGCGGTTCCGCAGATGTCAACCTACCAGGCGTCGGCAAAATATCGGGAACGGAACCTTGAGCAGGTCTTTTCTCTTGGAACCAACCATGACTACCTGCAGACCGCATCCGGAAACCTCTCTTCCGGTCGCTTCTTTACCCCGGGAGAGTCCGCAGGAAGCGCAATGGTCTGTGCTGTCGGGGACGATATTGCTGTCGGGCTTTTTCCCAATGAGCCTGCTCTCGGAAAATCCATCCAGATCAAAAACCGTAAGTTCCGCATTATCGGAATTTTCAGAAAACAGGGGAAGTTTCTTGGTCTTTTCAGTTTTGACAACCAGATTATCATGCCTCTTGGAGCCTTTGAAAAGATTTACGGTAAAAACATGTTTATCACCATGCGGGTGAAAATCAAGAATCAGCAGCGCGTTGCAGAGGCCAAGGAGGAGTTGCTTGGGCTGATGAGAAGAATCAGGCGTCTTGCACCAGGCAAAGAGGAGGACTTCTCCATCAACGAACAGCAAGCCTTCAAGAGCCAGCTTGACCCCATCAAAAACGGCATTGCCATCGCAGGCATCTTCATTACCGGCATGTCACTCTTTGTTGGTGCCATCGGCATTATGAACATCACCTTTGTCAGCGTCAAAGAACGTACCAGAGAAATTGGACTCCGCAAGGCCCTTGGTGCCAGACGCCGCACCATTCTTCTGCAATTTCTCATCGAATCGGTGATGATATGTCTCATCGGGGGTGGAGTCGGACTCGGCACAGCCATCCTCATTACCGTTGCTATCGAAAAAATTGTGCCCGATTTCCCGGTCCAGTTCTCCCCCGATCTTGTCATTGCGAGTCTTGCCGTTTCCGTCATCACGGGAATCATCTCCGGCCTTGCTCCTGCGGTTACAGCCTCAAAGCTCGATCCGGCCGACTCACTGCGTTATGAATAGGGGGAACCATGCTCCTGCGTGAAACCATCTTCCAGGCGATCTACTCCCTGACGATCAACAAGCTTCGTTCATGGCTCACCATCATGGGTGTCGCCGTAGGCGTATTCTCTATCATTGCCGTCATGACCGCCCTCGATGCTATCGACAAAAGCGTTGAATCGGGCCTCACAAGCCTTGGTGCCAACACCTTCCAGATACAAAAAAACCCGGCAACCGTCTTTGGCAGCGGCCACAGCCGAAACTTCTATGCAAACCGAAAAGATATCAGCTACAAGCAGGCGCTTTTTTTCCGCAAAAGCATGGAATCGAGAGCCCGCACCATTGGCTTCATCATCACAAGTATGGCCAATCAGGCAAGATATGGCAATCTGTCCACCAATCCCGATGTCACGATGACTGGCGGTGATGAAAACTTTGCTGCATCAAGCGGCTACACCATTGCGCTTGGTCGCAACCTCGCAGAAAACGATATCCGCTCTGCAAGAAACAGTGCCATTCTCGGCGGAGAAGTTGCAACAACGCTTTTTCCCACTGGTGAAAACCCGCAGAACAAGTTCATCAAAGTCAATGGTGAGATCTACACTGTTGCCGGTGTTTTTGCAAAAAAAGGTGCTGCCTTCGGCCAGAGTCAGGATAATTTTGTTCTCATACCCATTACCCGATACCTCAACCATATCAACGAAAAAAGCAGCATCGCCATCACCGTAGAGGCACTCTCGCGTAAAGAGTATCCACAGGCCATCGACCGCGCAATCGGTGCAATGAGGCTGGCGAGGGGACTGACCGTCAAGGAGCCCAACGATTTTGAGATCAGGACCAATGAATCACTCATAGATTCATTCCGCGATATTCAGCGTGCCATTAGTATTGGCGCCTTCATCATCAGCTTTATGGCCCTGCTGACCGCCGGAGTGGGTATCATGAACATCATGCTGGTCAGTGTCACCGAGAGAACCAGGGAGATCGGCATCAGAAAATCAATCGGTGCTCCGCGCAGAACCATTCTTCGCCAGTTCCTCTTCGAATCATTTTTTCTCTCCATTGCCGGAGGAGTGATTGGCGTTCTGGCAGGCGTTATGACGGGAAACGTCATCGCACTGCAATTCAACCTTCCGCCGATATTTCCCTGGATCTGGATCATCGTCTCCATGGTTGTCTGTTCCTGTATCGGCATAACCTTCGGACTCTTTCCTGCATGGAAGGCGGCCAACCTTAACCCTGTAGAAGCCCTTCGTCCAAAATAGAAGGAGAGTTGGGCCTGTTCATGAAATACGGAACAAGTTTGCGGCATACTGCTTGACCTGATGCATCATGGTTGATTCACCGGCAGCAAATGCTTCAAGCTGCCTTTTCAGGCCAGAGCCCTCAGTGTAGGTACCATCCACACGATCCCACAACGGCAGCACATCATTTTCAATCCACTGCCAGCGCTGCTCCCGGTCAGTGACACTCTTGATACCGGTCAGCGTTTCGAAATATCCTGAAAAAGCTGAAAAAGAGGCTTTGACGTTTTCAACCGCTCCGGAAAAATCAAGCTCGCTCCCAAACGAAACAACAATCCTTCCCTGCTGACTGATCGCATCAAAAACCGGCTGCAAGGTATTGAGCTGTTCTTGACGAAGCAAGAGTACATTACCATTCCATATCAGTCTTCGGGCCTCCTCTTCATTACCCGCTTTTTCCAGTAAGCGTGCGCCATCATCAATCATCCTGAACCCTGTCAGCAGATATTCATCTTCCTCTCCGTCGCAGTTTTTCACAATTTCACCAATGCCGCTTTCCAGATAGGCTGCATGTGCCCACGCGATATCGGCAAAAATAGTATTGTTCCCGAGACGGATTTCATCAAGATCAGCAAGAAAAAGCTGCTGTGCTGCTACCGAGTGCATGGACGAAGGAACAGAAAAAAGGTTATTAAGGGCAGAACGGAACAACTTTCCCGGATCAAATGAAAAACCTTCATTCGGCCTCTCATCCTGAAGAATAACAGGATCGGGGGTATGCATCATTTCAGAAAACGCCAGCGCAATACCAACCTGCCGCGAAGCAAACGCCGCCATCCCCGCCCACTTGAAAAGTTGCGGTTTCTGCAAATACCACGCCGCATATTGAGCCGTAATGGCTGTGTTACGCTCGACAATCCTCTCCTTCGGTGGCAAGCCGGATTCAAGACGATCAATCCATTCTTCTTTTAAGCGACTCATGAGGATACTGTGTATAAAAAGGTTACTGCTATCGAAGATATAAACCAACAAATCAGATTATAAATTTTCATGTGTATCAATGCGTTGTAAGTATTCCAGACAATCGGTGCACCAACGCTCTGCCAGCCCCTGTTTCTTTACAGGTAGCTCTCGCCTGTTCAGGCAGTTTTCTTGAAGTGCAGGGGAAAAACAAAAAATGGTTACATTCCCTCCATCCACACCGGCCAAATGAAGATGGATGTTTCTACCAAAATACTCTCCTTTGTAAAACATAACGCACGACCATGATTTATTTTAAAACTGCCGAAGAGGTTCTCTTTCAATGGGTTACAAGAATCTGCAGCGGAAATGCCGACGACATTGCTGCGCTTTATCATGAATCGGCTGTCCTTATTCCTACCTTTTCTCCCCATACCGTCATAACTCCCGAGGGAGTAAGAAACTATTTCGGGCAACTTGCCACAAGGGATGGACTTGGCGTACGCCTGCACAACAAGGCACTCAGAAAACAGTCGGTGAGCGAAACCCTGCATACCCTGAGCGGTATCTGCTCCTTTGAATTCGAAGTTGATCAAGTACTGCTCTCCTTTCCTTCACGATTTACCTTTGTCGTAGATATCTCGCTTCCAAAACCGATTCTGCACCACCACTCATCGCAGGTACCAAGAAATCTTTCGTAAATTCCGAAATATTTTCATTCAACGCCCAAAGAGAGGAATGACGAAATGTACCGAAGCATTGCTGACTATGGCCTTATCGGAGATCTCCACTCTACCGCCCTCGTCTCAAAAGATGGCTCCATAGATTACTGCTCTCTTCCCTGGCTCGACTCCCCGACCATCTTCGCCTCACTGCTCGACGATGAGCAGGGGGGCTTTTTCTGCCTTCAGCCTTCGGAACCCTTCTCGTCTCAACAGGAATATCTGGCCAACACCAATATTCTCTCCTGCCGGTTCCATACAAAAAACGCCGAAGCATTGCTCCACGACTTTATGGTTGTGGAAAATAGTGCCCGCATCACAAAGACAAAACATCGCATCCATCGCTGTCTGAAAGTTATCAGGGGCACCATGCGCTTTACACTCACCCTGATACCCCGACCAGAGTATGGAATGGTGGTTCCATCCATTACTGAAGAGGACGCCAACCACTTTACGGTCAGTTTTGGTGACAAAACCCTTTCACTTGCTCTGGCAGGTTCCGAAAGCGTTACTCTCTGCAACAATGCGGGAGAACTGAGGCTGGCGTTGCAACTTGAGGCTGGCGAGGAGGCACATATTGACTTGATCTACGGAAGCCATAACAGCCACGACCCCCTTCCATGTCCGTTTGAGGAAAACAAAATATTCTGGCAGGATTGGGTACTCCCCTGTCTGGGCGAGCGATGTGCCTATCTTGGAGAGTTTACCCCGATGATCAACCGCTCCCTGCTTTTGCTCAAACTGCTCACTTTTCAGCCGACAGGAGCTATTGCAGCGGCAGCAACGACCTCCCTTCCTGAAACTCTGGGCGGGGAGCGAAACTGGGATTACCGCTTCAGTTGGCTGAGAGATGCCGCATTTACCCTTAAAGCGCTCTTTTCCGTCGGCCACGTCGCCGAGGCAGATGCTTATCTCCGCTGGGCGCATGATACCTACCGCAAATACGGAAGCAGGAATCTGCAAATTATGTACACCCTGCATGGCAACGATCGACTGAAAGAACAAGAGCTCAGCCACCTGAAAGGGTATCGCAATTCAAGACCTGTAAGGATTGGTAACGATGCACACCGGCAAAACCAGTGGGACATTTACGGTGAAGTCATGGATGCTGCCCTCCGGTTATCGGATTATGCAGGAAAAATTGATGAGGAACTCTGGCCGTTTTTTCGCGAAATCTGCACCCTTGCCATTGAAAACTGGCAAAAACCCGATGATGGAATATGGGAAGTGCGCAACGGTCCGCACCATTTCGTCTATTCAAAAGTGATGTGCTGGGTCGCCCTCGACCGAGGGATAACCATTGCCCGACGTTTCGGCTTTGACGCTCCTCTCGACCATTGGATGAAAGAGCGGGAACAGATCCGGGAGGATATTCTGGCAAAAGGATTCGACACGGCGGCAAACAGTTTTGTCCAGAAATATGGCTCTTCAGAGCTTGATGCAAGCCTCCTGCTGCTGCCAATTGTCGGTTTCCTTCCCGGCAAAGATGAAAGAATACAGGGAACGATTAATGCCTGCCGTGAGCAACTGATGCAGGGTGGTTTTCTGCTCCGCTACAAGGCAGAGGATGGTCTGAAAGGCGATGAAGGTGGATTTATTCTCTGCAACTTCTGGCTCGTAGAGTGCCTGGCGCTCTCAGATAAAAGCGGGGAAGCCCTTGCGTTGCTCAAACAAACCGTTACCGCATCAAATCACCTCGGGCTCTTTTCCGAAGAGTTTGAAAGCTCAACGCAGGAAATGCTGGGCAACTTTCCTCAGGCGTTTAGTCATATCGGCTATATCAATGCTGTGGCCGCAATTCTGGCAGCCGAGAACCGTCTCCATGAAACAGGAGAAGAGGCCCGCTGCGGAGAGCCGTTGCAAAAAAACATTCCCCTTCAGGTAGCCTTGAACCCTGAACGAAGCACTCAACCTGCACCTGCCATCAGCCTCGCAGCCGAATTAAAAAAGCGGCTTGGCCGACTACAGGGGGCATTTTTTAATCCGGAAAAAGGCGTGGTCAATTACAAGGCGCTGAAGCACTCCGAAGAGTTTAACCAATACCTTTATCTCGCCGGATCGCTCAACAGCTTCAATCTGGAACTTCTCCAAAACGATGCTGACAAAAAAGCATTTTGGATCAACATCTATAACGTACTCATCATTCACGCGGTCATTGAATTTGATATTCAGGGCTCCGTGTTTGAAATCCCGAATTTTTTTGGCAGAATTGGCTACAATGTCGGAAGGCTCTTTTTCACTGCTGACGACATTGAGCACGGCATACTCCGCCGTAACCGAGCGCACCCGCACTTTCCCTTCAAGCCTTTTTCGGCTACCGATCAACGCAGCCACCTTACGGTAGCATCATTCGATTACCGAATCCATTTTGCACTCTTCTGCACATCCTCATCCTGCGCACCCATAGAGTTCTACGATGCGGCACTCGTTGAGCGGCAGCTCGACACCGCAACAAAAAGCTTTATCAATCGTGAGGGGATGAAGACTGACCGCCAAAGCAATACACTCTGGATTTCATCGCTGTTTCAGAGATATGGCGAAGACTTCGGCAGCAGCACGCGCAAAATAATACAGTTGCTGCTGCCCTCCATGGATGAGGAAAAAAAGAGCTGGACAGAAGAGAACCTTGATTCCCTTCACATCCGCTACCTGCCCTACAACTGGAATATGAACACCATCCTGCAATAGGGGGACTCTCTTCTACTTTTTGGCAAGCTCGATCATCTCACCCTCAAGATGATCGAGCTTCGCCTTCATGGCTCCAATGTGACGCAAACTTGCCTCGTACTTCAACTGGTCGCGCATGGGCTGCGCCGGATAACCACGAAGTGCAATGCCGGGCTGAAGAAAGGATTTTGAAATACCCGCCTGTGCGGCAACCTGTATGCGATCGGCAAGCTCAAGATGACCAGCAAATCCAGCCTGGCCACCAATCACGCACTGACGACCAAGCGTGACACTGCCAGAAATACCCGCCTGAGCGGCAATAACCGTATCTTCACCAATACGGCAATTATGGGCAATCTGCACAAGATTATCGATCTTGGCTCCCCGGCCAATCACTGTGCTGCCCATAGTGGCCCGGTCAATGGTCGCATTTGCCCCGATTTCAACATCATCGCCAATTTCAACAATACCCATCTGCGGAATTTTCACATAGGATCCGTCACGCTGAGGAGCAAAACCAAAGCCATCAGCGCCAATGACACTTCCCGAATGAATGACCACCCTGTTACCGATAATGGTGCCATCATAGCAGGTAACAGAGGGAAAGAGTGTGCAGTCATCTCCAACAGAGACATCGTGCAGAAGAACCGTATGCGGGCCAATGACCGTGTTGCAGCCAATTGAACAGCGATCCCCAATCACCGCACAAGCTCCAACCGAAACTCCCTCCCCCAGCGTGACACCTTCACCAATAACCGCCGTTGGAGCAATGCCTTTTGCAGCCACAACACGGGGTATTACAAATTTCTTGAGGAGAAAAACAAATGCTGTATAGGGGTCGCTGACCTTGAGGAACGATGTGGTGTGGCTGAACTCATCAACAGCAACCGAATGGTGTACAATAACGAGCGAAGCCTCCGTGGTAGAGAGATATTTTACATATTTCTCGTTGGCCACAAAACTTACCTCCCCTTTTTGCGCACTCTCAATCTTTGCCGGAGCAGAAATCAACCCATCGCTCTCACCCTCGAGTTCAACAGAATCAAAAAATTGCCCGAGATAGCTCTGGATTTCCTTAATAGTCATATTTTTCAAACAAATAAGCTCTGTTTAGAAAGAGTAAAAAATTAATTAACTTTTCGGCCTTTTTAACTATATTTGGGTTCCCTTGAGTGTTTTTCCCCGAAATGGAGTTAAAAACACTCAAGGGAATTAACCGTACTGCTATAATATAACCCCTTTCATCCGAATATGCAGGACACGATGGCAAAACCCATTAAAATTTTTGCGGGACGCAGCAATCCTGCTCTTGCAGAAAAGATTGCTCAGTACCTCGACATGCCACTTGGCAACGCAAAGGTTCAAAACTTTTCTGACGGGGAAATTTCGGTAAACTTTTTAGAGTCTATCCGTGGCTCGGATATGTTCATTATCCAGTCAACCAATCCTCCAGGCGACAACCTGATGGAGCTGTTGATCATGATTGATGCCGCAAGAAGGTCATCGGCCGCAAGAATCACTGCCGTCATTCCTTACTACGGTTATGCCCGTCAGGACAGAAAAGATCGTCCCCGCGTCGCCATCACAGCAAAGCTTGTCGCAAACCTGCTCACCCAGGCAGGAGCTGACAGAATACTGACCATGGATCTTCATGCTCCGCAGATTCAAGGCTTTTTTGATATTCCGTTCGATCACCTTTACTCAAGTGTGATTTTAATCGACCATATTCGTCAGAGAGAGTTTCGCGACAACCTTGTCGTCGCCTCCCCTGATGTCGGCGGTGTCAAGCTTGCCAGAAAATTTGCAGAGGAGCTCGGTACCGATCTGGTAATTGTCGACAAACGCCGTCCGGCAGCCAACGTCGCCGAAGTGATGAATATTATCGGTGATGTCAGTGGAAAAAACGTCCTTCTGGTTGACGACATGATCGACACTGCTGGCACCATTGTCAACGCAGCAAAAGCGATTCGCGAAGCTGGCGGCCTTAAAATTTATGCCGCAACAACGCACCCGATTCTTTCCGGACCAGCCATTGAAAGAATTGACGCATCGATACTTGAAAAGGTAATAGTAACCGACTCGGTTATTACCAATCACGCATATTCACCGAAAATTGAAACCGTAACGGTCAGCAACCTCTTCGGCGAAGCTATCAAGCGTATTTATGAAGATGATTCTGTGAGCTGCCTGTTCGACCGAGGGATGGGTGTCGGGCCGGAATGCGGTAGTGCGGGGCAGCTACACCACGGGCATGATTTTT
>CAILXB010000295.1 GCA_903838025.1 uncultured Chlorobiaceae bacterium | reverse complement strand
GCCATGCGAAGCATGACATTTTCGGGTACCGGTGTAGGCCCTGGTGTAAATAATCTTTTTTTCATCTCGTAGGAATAATGGGTTGGGTTGAATCCATAAGTGAGGTGAACTCTTCAAAGAGGTAGTGTGAGTCGTGCGGTCCTGGCGCTGCTTCCGGGTGATACTGTACCGAAAAACAAGGAAGCTTTTTATGCTTGACTCCCTCAACGGTCGTGTCGTAGAGGTTCAGATGGGTCATTGCAAGTTCTTCAGGCAGTGATTCCATTGCAACAGCAAAGCCATGGTTCTGTGATGTTATCTCTATCTTTTTGCTCTCGAGGTTTTTCACCGGGTGATTGCTGCCGTGGTGGCCAAATTTCAGTTTATAGGTTTCGGCTCCAAACGCCAGAGAGAGCAGTTGGTGGCCGAGGCAGATACCGAAGATCGGCAATGGTTTTGTTGTGCGGTTATACTCGACAAGCTGCTTGATGGTCTCAATGGCATAACCGACGGCTGATGGATCGCCTGGGCCGTTGGAAAGAAAGACTCCGTCCACGTTGAGTTTGAGCACCTCGCTTGCCGTTGTTTCAGCCTTGAGTACGGTAACCCGGCACCCTGCCTCCTGCAGCATACGCAGGATATTGGTTTTGATACCGTAGTCAAACGCTGCGACATGGTAGCGCGCATTCTCACGCTCGAGAGTATAATTTTCGCTGGTGGTAACGGTTTTAACCAGATCGCGGCCACTCATTTCAGGGCTCCGAAGGGCCTTCTCCCTCAGTATCTCCTCATTGGTTTCAAGAGCGGAGATGACGCCTCTCATGGCGCCCTTTTCGCGAATTTCGCGTACAAGTTTCCGGGTATCAATACCGGCAAGCCCTACGACGCCAGCTCTCTTGAGGCAAGAGTCGAGACTTTCGGTGGCTTCAAAGTTACTGTGGATGCGCGACACTTCATGGACAATAAAGGCCGAGGGCCATATTTTTTTTGATTCGTTATCCGTCGGATTGATGCCGTAGTTTCCTATCAGCGGATAGGTCATCATCACCATCTGGCCAGCATAAGAGGGATCGGTGAGAATTTCCTGATATCCGGTATGTGATGTATTGAAAACCACTTCTCCGGTTGTTTCCCCGATGTGGCCGAATGCGGTCCCGTTATAGACGGATCCGTTTTCCAGTACCAATTTTGCTGCTGCTGGTTGCATGATACTTCTCATTCCTTGGTCGTGAGTTTATCGCCTGTTTCCTGTTTTTCAATATTGGCAATGGCGGTGCGGTCAAAAGTAATTTTTGTTGCATCATTGACCTGGACAAGAACGGTTTTCTTTTCCGTATCAATTCCGGCAACGGTACCATGCAGACCGCCTATGGTGATAATCTTGTCACCTCTTTTCAGGCTGTCGAGCACTTTTTCGCGATCTTTCTGCTTTTTCTGTTGTGGGCGAATCATGAAAAAGTAAAAAACAATGAAGATAAGTACCAGTGGGACAATCTGAACAAGAGGATTTGGTGCAGCCTGGCCTGCAACGGGAGGTGCAAAGAGCAAGAGTGAGAGTAGCGTATTTGGCATGGTGTTGTCGTAGGATATTAAAAAAACGTAACAGACTTATTTCGTGAGCGGTAATGTAATGTATTTATGGAACTATTTCAATCACGCCCTCCTCGCCCCGGCGGTAAAGCTTGCGTAAGGTGCACTATTGTAACGGCGTTCAGCCTTTATTCCTCGGGAGAGTTTCAGGCTGGCAAGTGTGGCTATCATGGCCGCGTTGTCGGTTGAGTAAAGGGCGGAGGGAACATGCAGCGTGATGCCCGATCTATCGCACGCCTCTTTCATTGCTTTTCTCAAGGCTGAGTTGGCACTCACTCCACCAGCCATTGCAACCGCACTGATTCTCTGGCTGCGTGCTGCGGCAATGGTTTTTTTGACCAGCACGCTGATGATGGCCGACTGGATTGATGCGGCAATATCAGTCTTATGCGCTTCGATGTATTCCGGGCTCTGTTTCTGCAGCCAGGTGAGCACTGAGGTTTTCAGGCCTGAAAAGCTGAAATCAAAATTTCCCTGATAATTTTTACTGCTTTGCGATGCTGAGGTGAGCGCACGGGGAAAAAGGTGAAAGGCAGGATCGCCCATTTTGGCAAGTGTGTCAATCACCGGGCCTGCAGGATAGGGGAGGCCAAGCATCTTGCCGGTTTTATCGAATGCCTCTCCAGCAGCATCGTCAAGTGTCCGGCCAATAACTTTGTAGGAGAGATTCTGCTCTACAACGGAAAGGAGGGTGTGGCCACCGGAAACGGTCAGCGAAACAAACCGTCCTTCAGGGGCGGGATGAGACGAACCCTCATTGATAAAGGGTGAAAAGATATGGGCTTCGATGTGGTTGACCGGCACAAAAGGGATCTTGAGAGCGTAGGCCATGCCTTGGGCAAAACAGAGGCCTACCATGACGGCACCAATTAATCCCGGCCCGGCGGTCGCGGCTATGACATCAAGTTCATTTTTTCTTATATTAGACTCTGTCACGGCAGCGTCCACAATTGCAACAATAAGCCGTTCGTGTTCTCGTGAAGCCAGTTCCGGCACGACGCCACCGAAGGGTGTGTGACAGCGTTGCGAACTGACTATATTCGAGCGTACCTCTCCGTTGCGAAGCACGGCTGCGGATGTTTCGTCACAACTGGTTTCAATGCCTAAAATATTCATGGTATAATTTTTTCTGTAGAACTATGGGCAAAGCTAACAATCCGGTCAATAATAGCAAACCGCGCGAGAAGGTTAGCGCACTCCATGTGATTATGATTCTCATTGGTGCAAACCTCATGCTTCTTTTGGCCCCTGAGTTTGGTCTTCTCAACAGTTTACTCTATATCCCCGATCTTTATGTGTGGCCAGCGACGGTCGGCGGGTTTGCCATGGTGGTGTTTGGTTTCAGGGGTTTTTTCAAAAAAGCTTGAGAATGGGTGCCGCAGGAGTAGATATTCGAAAAAATTGATGATTATGTCACCGCCTGCACTGACAACGGAATGAGCGTGTATGGCATATTATTGAGCAGGTTCCCTTAACAAGCACAAGAGAGGAGGCATCATGCAGCATGCAGTAGAACTGGAAGAGCTTGGAGTGCAGATAACGGAGGCTTCCCGTTTTCTTGAAATGGCGCAGGAGCAGCTTTCACAGCGCATTATTGGTCAGCATGAGGTGATCAGGAGGATTTTTATTGCCATGCTCGTTAATGGTCATATTCTGCTTGAGGGTGTGCCCGGACTTGCGAAAACACTGATTATCAGGACTTTTGCCTCTGCAATGAACCTGAAGTTCCAGCGCATTCAGTTCACCCCCGACATGTTGCCTGCCGACCTTATCGGGACGATGATTTACAATCCCAAAGACATGGAGTTTTATCCCCGCAAGGGGCCGGTTTTCGCCAATGTCATCCTTGCCGATGAAATCAACCGTTCACCAGCCAAGGTGCAGTCTGCGCTGCTGGAGGCGATGCAGGAGCATCAGGTAACCATTGGCAATCAGACGTTCCCTCTGCAGGAGCCTTTTATGGTGCTGGCGACCCAGAACCCCATTGAGCATGAAGGCACCTATATTCTTCCGGAGGCGCAGGTTGACCGGTTTATGATGAAGATTCTTGTCGATTACCCTTCATACGACGAGGAGCTTGAAATTATGTTGCAATCGGCTACCACCGCCAGCAAGGTGCTGGTTACGGCGGTTGTGCAGCCTCACGATATTTCGAGGGCAAGGGCATTGATTGACCGAATTTATGTCGACCCGAGAGTGCAGCGCTATATTGTTGATCTTGTTGTTGCTACCAGAAAACCGTCAAAATATGGCATGGCTAATTTGGAAGCAATGATTGAGTATGGCGCCTCTCCGAGGGCATCGATATTTCTCCTTCTTGCAGCCAAAGCGCATGCGTTTCTTCAACAACGGGCTTATATCACCCCGGAGGATGTCAAGGCCATCGCTTATGATACCCTTCGCCACCGTATACGACCGGGGTACGAAGCCGAGGCCGACAACATCAAACCTGACGATATTATCCGGCAGATACTGCAGCATGTGCAGGTTCCATAACTTTGACGGCCATACCATGAGCACGGAAAGGGCAATGGAGAGGAGTGAAAAGCGTTTGAAAGAGCTTCAGAATATTATAAGGCGGGTTGAAATCCGCTCGAAGCGCATGGCCAGTGAGCTTTTCAGCGGAGAATACCACTCCTCGTTTAAGGGAAAGGGTATCGAGTTCAGCAATGTTCGAGAATACCAGTACGGCGACGATGTTCGTTCCATTGACTGGAACACCTCCGCCCGGAAGCATGAGCTCTATGTCAAGCTCTTTACCGAAGAGCGGGAGCGGAGCCTTCTTCTTGTTGTTGACGCCTCTGCATCGATGCTTTTCGGCAGCCGGAAGCAGAGCAAAAAGGATCTTGCCCTTGAAGTGAGTGCAGTGCTTGCTTTCAGCGCACTCCAGAACAACGACAAGGTTGGACTTCTCGTTTTTACTGACCGGGTCGAAACCTATATTC
>CAILXB010000294.1 GCA_903838025.1 uncultured Chlorobiaceae bacterium | reverse complement strand
GGCGCTGGGTCAGGGCAATATAGTCGGCACCTATCTGTTCATGGAAAAGAGAGTGAGGGTCACTGCTCACCTTCTGGTAGCCGATGACTGAGTCCGGAGTGGGAAAGGAGGTAACAAGATAGGGGTTACCCCGTTCGAGATCCCAGAAGTCATGGAGGTTACCGTGTGAGAGCATGACAAAGCGGCAGTTCTGTGAGCGGGCATACCGTCGTGCCTGCTCTTTGCCGACGAGGGGATCTTTTGCCTCTGATTTTGCTTCGAGGACAATAAAGGGAAAGCCCTTGTCGTTGAGCAGCAGGAAGTCGATAAAACCTTTGCCGACTTTTTCATAGTTCTCGCCAAGTGCATCAAGCGCTTGCGTCGTCAGGGCAACTTTCGGTTCAAGCTGGATGTTCGCCGGGCTCTTTCCCTCTGCAAAGAATCGCCAACCCGCCTCTTCGAGCAGTCGGTTGATTTTGATGCGGGCGGTGGCTTCCTTGTGTGCCATGAGGGTCAGGGATTTTTCAACGTTAGTAGCTCATTACCCTCGCAGCAACCTTCTGTCGAGCTTACGGGAAAACTACAATCGTCAATATAAGTTACCTGCTTGTGATATTTGCAGCTCTTGCATGGCAACGAGGGATTTTTTCGTCAGAAGCTCCCCTTCACTCCCCCTGCTTCTCGGTCAAATATTTCCAATACTTCATCGGCATGTTGGATTTTTGGAGACGGGGATTTTTGCGGTCAGGGATGGCGATGGTTTTGAAGAAGGTCTGCCACAGGGCCTGCACCTTTTTTTCGTCGTCGGAGAGGGCTGGGGCGGTGAACTGTTCGATGGTACCGAACTGGAGGGTGCCCTGGTTCCAGCGGGCGGCGGTGCGGCGGCGGAGGTCGTAGAGGAACCAGTGCTGCGCCCGAAGCCTGCTGCGGAAATGGTAGGCAAGGGGGTGGATGATGTTGTGGTCGGGCTCCATTTTTGCAAAGTAGGCTCCGTCGCGGAGTTTTTCGAAGCGCAGGAGCCCTTTCATGCGGTGGAGCTCCCTGCCCGCTTTTTTGGCAACGGCAACAATGTCGCGCACTGCGGGGTGAGTGAGGTAGCCGTTAACCTTGTCGCCGTGGATGAAGGCGAGTGCAATGTAGTGGAGCAGGCTGCTCTCCATCCCCTCTTTTTCGGCAAGCATGAAGGAGTAGAGGGTGTGAGCGGCATCGGGGGCCTGCTGGCGGAGACGAAAAAAGAGATCTTCGGCCTGGATGGCATCGGTTGCGAGAAAGAAGCCATCTTCGAAGAGGGTGTCTTGCCGCTCGGCAAGGGCAACCTGCTCTGGGTCGGGCTCCTCTTCAAGTATCCAGGCAATGGCGGAGAGAAGTCCGTCGGCGGTGCCGTCGTAAAGGTATCGGTTCATGGCATCAGGAAAAAATTCCGGGGATTACCAGTTGTGTTGAGCGTGCCGGTGCCGGGCTTTCGCCAAGGAGCAGTTGCTGGCGGAGAAGGGCGGCTGGACGGTCATTTTTTTCGAAACTCCTGCCCGAGCAGGTGATGAAATATTTTGCCCGTTTCATCACCACCCCGATCTTTTTCATCCCTTCCGGGGTAATGGCTGAAAAACGACGGGCGGCGATAATGCGTTTGGCCGATGTGACCCCGATACCCGGTACGCGAAGCAGGGTGCCGTAGTCGGCGCGGTTGATTTCGACCGGAAAAAATTCAGGGTGGCGCAGGGCCCAGGCGCTTTTGGGATCGAACGATTCGTCGAGGTTCGGGGCATCATCCGAAAGGATCTCTTCGGCGGAAAAGCCGTAGAAACGCAGGAGCCAGTCGGCCTGATAGAGACGGTGCTCGCGCAAGAGAGGCGGCGCGGCAAGCACGGGAAGGCGGTTGTCGTCACTGACCGGCATGTAGGCGGAGTAGTAGACCCGCTTGAGCTGCATTTTTTTATAGAGCCCCTGGGAGAGACGCAGAATCTGGAAGTCGTTTTCGGGGCTGGCACCGATAATCATCTGGGTGCTCTGGCCTGCCGGGGCGAAGCGGGGGGCATGACGGCTCGTTTTGCGCTCAACCAGACTGGAAGCTATCTCGCGGCCAATCAGGGCCATAGGCGCAAGAATGGCCTCTTTGTGCTTTTGGGGGGCAAGCCGCTCAAGAGAGGCTTGCGAAGGGAGTTCAATATTGACACTGATGCGGTCGGCATAGAGCCCCGCTTTGCGCACCAGTTCGCTGCTGCTGCCGGGAATAATTTTGAGATGAATATAGCCGCCGAACTGCTCTTCGGTGCGAAGGGTTTCGGCCACTCTGACCATTCGCTCCATCGTCTGATCGGGACTCCCCATGACGGCTGAGCTTAAAAAGAGCCCTTCAATGTAGTTGCGGCGATAAAAGTCGAGGGTGAGGTCAACCACCTCCCGTGCGGTGAAAGAGGCTCGCTCTACAACATTGGATGATCGGTTGACGCAATAGGCACAGTCGTATTGGCAGTCGTTGGAGAGCAGGAGTTTGAGAAGCGAGATACAGCGACCATCATCCGCCCAGGAGTGGCAGATACCGCTGTTCGAGGTATTGCCGATACCGCTGGCAGGCCCTTCGCGCTTGCTTCCGCTGGAAGAGCACGATGCGTCGTAACGGGCTGCACCTGAAAGAATCTGTAATTTTTTTAGCATTTTCCAAAAAGAACCATATATCTTATTTAAAATAAATATGATATAGAAAAATAACGATTTTAAAAACGGACTCAACTTTACAGAAACTTTACAATTTCTTCAATAATCTCTTTTTTTGAACCCGCCGTATATTCAGGAAATAATCTGACAAGTCAAGATAAACAAGGAAATGAGGAGAATCACTTTTTGCAGTGCATTTTTTCTTTCCTGAACAGGTGTATTTGCTGCACACCCTCTATTCGCTATGTAACGGGTGAACACTGATCTTTCTTCGATAGAGTAACCGGATCCGACTGACTGTGGCGAATTGTGCGTTTTTGGGCAGCATGATGCATCAGGGTACTCTTTTTTTGATGGTGCAGAGGAGTTTGTTGAGTTCAAGGAGCTGTTTGTTCATGTCGAGCGCTTGGTTCTGGAGCTGCTGGATTTTTTGGGTGCAGTCGGCGAGGATGATGATTAACATCAACAACTCAGGCATCGCTTTCAGTAAAGTTTAACAACCAAGGTAACCGGCTCTACGCGGCCTTATCGCGCAACGTCCGGTTGACCGTAGGGATCGGTCACATTTCATGCGCTACGGGAATGGCGCGTTACGTACTTACGAAGCACACCATCCATTCGCGATTGCCAACCTTCACCGGTTGACTTGAAATAGGCGATGACCTCGGGGCTATAACGCACCGACACAAGCAGCTTCTTGTTTTCAGACCTCGGACGACCACGCAGGGCGCGGATTGGCACCATCGCCTTCAGTTGCTTT
>CAILXB010000293.1 GCA_903838025.1 uncultured Chlorobiaceae bacterium | reverse complement strand
GTATTTCCAGATTATGTGGAATTGCAAGGTAGATTGTTCGGTAAATGAGAAAAAATTTTTAATGCTGCACTCATGCTTCTTTTGAATAAAATTCTGCCGATCATATTTTTGCCCTTGGGTTTTACCCTTTTGTGCCTGCTGGCTGGTCTGCTGCTGCGCAACAGGTTTTATGTGTTGCTTGGGATGCTGGTGCTTTTGGCATTTAGTATGCCCTTGGTGAGTGACTTTTTGATGCGCTCGGTTGAGGTTGGCACGGGCCGGGTGGCGCTGAGCCGCGTCGGAAAGGCTGATGCCATTGTGGTGTTGAGCGGAATGATTGTGACGGTTGAAGGGGCTCCGCTGGGAGAGTGGGGTGATGCGGTAGATCGGTTTGATGGCGGTATTGAGCTCTTCAAGGCGGGGAAGGCACCGTTGCTGCTCTTTACACGCGGGCAGGTGCCCTGGCAGCCGGATGCGGTGCCTGAGGGAGAGCTGCTGGCTAAAAGGGCGCTGCTTTTGGGGGTGCCGCAATCGGCCATTCGCTTGACCGGCAAGGTGGGCAATACGGCTGATGAAGCGGTTGCAGTTAGAGCTGCGCTTGGTGCCGCTACAAAAGGGGTGCCCAAGAGGATTCTTCTGGTGACCAGCGCATTCCATTTGCGTCGGGCGACCTTTTTGTTTGAGCGTGCCGGTTTTGAGGTGACGCCTTTTCCGGTTGATTATTATCCGGATGAGAAGGGCGGCTTGACGGTGTTGCGTTTTTTGCCAAATGCGGAGGCGCTTGCAGGGTCGGAGAAGGCGTTGCGTGAGGTCATCGGGCTGCTCTTTTACCGGGTGCGGAGTTTGGTGGGGATGGATTGAGCTGGTGCTCGGCTCCTCTCTTTTTTTGAAATTATTTATTGCGTGATTGCATGAGCGATATTGAGGATTTGAAGTGGTATGCCCTTTATGTTCGTTCCCGGTATGAAAAAAGGGCGCATGATATGCTGCTTGAGCAGGGTGTTGTGAGTTTTTTGCCGCTGCTCGATACCTGGAAGCAGTGGAGTGATCGAAAGAAAAAGGTTTCGGAACCTCTTTTTCGCGGTTACCTGTTTGTCAATATTGAGCTGCGGCGAGAGAAGATTACGGTGCTTGATACCGAGGGGGTGGTAAAGTTTATCGGAATTGGTAAAACGCCTTCAGTAATTTTTCAGCGTGATATTGACTGGCTCAAACAGTTGGTCAGGGAGCCGGATGCTATTCACAAAACAGTCTCTTCTTTGCCTCCGGGCCAGAGAGTGAAGGTTCTGGCCGGTCCGTTCAAGGATTTTGAGGGTGTTGTGGTCAAGCAGGGGAGGGAGTCGCGGCTGGTGGTTTTTTTTGATAGCATCATGCAGGGGGTTGAAGTGACCATTTCACCCGATGTGCTGCTGGCGGTTGCCGGTGCGCCATTGCAGATTCCTGGCGCAGCGGCCCCGAGCAGCGAGCTTGTGTCGGTAGAGAAGCATTTTCTCCGGTTGTGAACCCAGCCTCTTTCACTGTTTCCGGCGCCTCTACGGCATGGAATCGGGGCTTTTAAAGTATCCCCATTTCAGCCTTTAAAAACCTGCCGGTGTGGGAGTGCTCCATCAGGGCAATCTCTTCAGGGGTTCCTTCGGCGATGATGTTGCCTCCTTCGAAGCCTCCTTCCGGGCCGATGTCGATAATCCAGTCGCTGTTTTTGATGATGTCGAGGTTGTGTTCGATGATGATGACGCTGTTGCCTTTATCAACAAGCCGGCGCAGCACTTCGAGCAGGTGCTGGATATCCTGGAAGTGGAGCCCTGTGGTGGGTTCGTCAAGAATGTAGAGGGTGTTGCCGGTCTGTATTTTGGCAAGTTCCGCCGAGAGCTTGATGCGCTGAGCTTCGCCGCCTGAGAGCATGGGAGAGGGCTGGCCAAGCTTGAGGTAGCCGAGCCCGACGCTCTGCATGGTGGTGAGAATGCGGAGAATTCGGGGGAAGTCAACAAAGAATTCCGCCGCTTCGCTGATCGACATTTCGAGCACGTCGGCAATCGATTTTCCACGGTATTTGACCAGCAGGGTTTCGCGGTTGTAGCGCTGGCCCTTGCAGTTTTCGCATTGGACATAGACGTCCGGCAAAAAATTCATCTCGATTTTCCTCGTTCCTGCTCCCTGGCACACTTCGCAGCGCCCTCCTTTGACGTTGAAACTGAACCTTCCCGCTTTGTATCCCCGTATCTGCGCTTCAGGCATACGGGTAAAGAAGTCGCGGATAAAAGTAAAGGCTCCGGTATAGGTTGCCGGGTTGGAGCGCGGAGTGCGCCCGATGGGTGATTGATCGACGTTGACCACCTTGTCGATATGCTTGATGCCTTCGATGCTTTCGTAGGGATAGATGAGCAGCTTGGAGCGGTAGAAGTGGCGCGCAAGGATGGGGAAGAGGGTTTCGTTGATGATGGTCGATTTTCCTGAACCGCTGACGCCGGTGATGCTGACGAGTGAGCGGAGCGGGATGGTGATGTCGATATTGTGCAGGTTATTGCCTCGGCACCCTTTGAGTCGCAAAAATTGAGGCTCTTCGTCGCTTTTTTTCTCCTTTTTTGGGCACTCTACCTGCCTTTTTCCGCTGAGGTATCCTGCGGTCAGTGAGTCGGGGTCGAGCAAGGCGGCGGCTCCCTGGGCCACAATCTCTCCACCGTAGATTCCGGCTCCGGGGCCAAGATCGATGATTTCGTCGGCTTCGAGCATGGTCTCTTTGTCGTGCTCGACGACGAGGACGGTATTGCCGAGATCGCGGAGGCGCTTGAGCGAGGTGATGAGCTTTGAGTTGTCGCGCTGGTGGAGGCCAATGCTGGGCTCGTCAAGGACGTAAAGGACGCCGCTGAGCTGTGAGCCAAGCTGTGAGGCAAGGCGTATGCGTTGCGCTTCACCGCCGGAGAGGGTCTGCGAGCTGCGGTCTAAGGAGAGGTAGCTCAGGCCGACGTTGAGGAGAAATTCAAGCCGTTTGATAATTTCGTGCAGCACCGGTGTGGCCACAAGCCTCTCTTTTGTGGTCAAATTGTCGGGTAGTGTGGTAAAAAATGCCAGTGCTTCCGGCAGCGGCATCCCTTCGCATTCGGCAATGTTGAGCTCGTTTATTTTGACCAGCAGGCTCTCTTTGCGCAGTCGAGCCCCTTTGCATGAAGGGCAGGGTTGGCGAAGCATGTAGTTTTCGGCCCACTCGCGTATTTTGGCGGAACTCGCATTTTTGAGGATCTCCTCAACGTAGGGCACTGCTCCGGCAAAGGGTTGCGGGTAGAGGGTGTCGTGGCCGGAGTAGCTGTAGCTGACGTCAAAGGTGCGACTGCCGGAACCCTCAATCAAAATTTTCATCGCCTCTTTTGGAATGGCGGAAATCGGGGTGTCGAGGGTGAAGTTGAACTCTCTGGCGATTGCCCTGATCACCTGCCAGAGGTTCCGTTTTCCTGATTTACCGAAGGGGTCGAGACCGCCATCGTTGAGCGAGACCGTTTCGTCAGGAATCATCAGCTCTCCTGAAAGCTGCATCAGCTCTCCAAGGCCGTTGCATTCGGGACATGCGCCGTAGGGGGAGTTAAAGCTGAAATGGTTTGGCGCGAGGTTATCGACCGGTACCGAGCCGTCTGAATAGGCGTAGCGTGTGCTGAAGGTGAGCTCTTTTTGCTCGCTCTCCGATGGGTCGCAGATCACCGTCGATTTATGTTCCGACATGGTGATTGCCATACTGACGGCATCTCTGAGCCGCTCTTCGCACTCGGGGTCAATCACCAGGCGGTCAACAACAAGCTCGATGGAGTGGCTTTTATAGCGCTCAATCTGCATATCCTTCTCCATCTCCCGGTATTTACCGTCGATACGGACCCGAAGAAACCCTTTGAGGAGGAGTCGTTCAAAGAGTTCGCGGTAGTGCCCTTTGCGTCCGGTGACGAGCGGGGAGAGGATTTGCACCTTTGTGCCGTGTGGCAGGGCAAGCAGGGTTTCGCAGATGGCCTCTTCGCTCTGTTGCTGGAGCACGGCGCCGGTGACGGGGTCGTAGCGTCGTCCGGCCTTGGCGTAGAGGAGGCGGATAAAGTCGTGAATTTCGGTGATGGTGCCCACCGTTGAGCGGGGCGAGCGGTTGGTGCTCTTTTGGTCGATGGAGATGACCGGTGAGAGCCCTTCGATAAAATCGACGTCGGGGCGCTCAATGCTGCCGATATATTGCCTTGCGTAGGGTGAGAGCGTCTCCATAAAGCGGCGCTGCCCTTCGGCGTAGATGGTGTCGAAGGCGAGGCTTGATTTGCCCGATCCCGAAAGGCCGGTGATGACAACAAATTTGTTGCGAGGAATATCGAGAGAGATGTTCTTGAGGTTGTGGACTCTTGCTCCCCTGATGTTGATATGACTAAATTCCATTGGTTTGTTTGTGCCTTTGTTTTCTCTGCGCTCTGGCAACCGGTGTTGAGTGTCCGATGCCTGTGCGTAACGTTGTACTGAAGGAAACGGTTTCGTTTCTGGAACATTCAATATGGAAATTATTTTCCGGAAGTGAGCTGAAAAAGGTAAAAGTGTTGTGGCGAAGTGGTTTTTAAGCAATGAAAAAAGGCGACCCTCGGGGGGGGGATCGCCTTTTTTCGTAAGAGTGCGGTTGTTGCTTATCCCTTCAGAGCAGCTCTTGCAGCGGCAAGGCGTGCAATCGGCACCCTGTAGGGGCTGCATGAGACGTAGTTAAGCCCCAACTGGTGGCAGAATTCGACCGTGGAGGGGTCGCCGCCATGTTCGCCACAGATGCCAAGCTTGAGTTCTGGCTTGACGGCCCGACCCTCTTTGGCAGAAATACTTATCAACCGGCCCACGCCATCCATATCGATGGATTCAAAGGGGTTGCGTGCAAAAATATCCTGCTGCTGGTAGATGGGCAAAAATTGGCCGGAGTCGTCGCGGCTCATGCCAAGTGCCATCTGGGTAAGGTCGTTGGTGCCGTAGCTGAAGAAGTCGGCAGCGGTGGCAATCTGGTCGGAGGTGATTGCTGCGCGGGGGACCTCAATCATGGTGCCAACAAGGTATTTGACCCCGGTACCCTGTTCGGCAATGACGCTGCGTGCGGTTTTGTGGATCACTTCGCTGGTGATTTCAAGCTCCTTGACGGTGCTGATAAGCGGAACCATAATTTCGGGTACCACCACAAGTCCCTCTTTTTTGAGCTTGCAGGCGGCTTCGATAATTGCCCGCACCTGCATGACGGTGATTTCGGGGTGCAGAATGCCGAGACGACAACCACGGAGCCCGAGCATCGGGTTAAATTCGTGCAGGTCGTTGATACGATCCTTGACAGCTTCAAAAGAGGTGCCGATCTTGCTTGCAAGCGCACGGATTTCGCTGTCGGTGTGCGGCAAAAATTCGTGGAGCGGTGGATCGAGCAGGCGAATGGTGACCGGGCGTGATCCCATCGCTTTGAAAATTCCATAGAAATCGTCACGCTGGAAGGGGAGCAGTTTTTCAAGCGCTTTTTTGCGCCCTTCGACATCATCGGCCAGAATCATCTCACGCATGGCGTCAATGCGCTCTCCGCCAAAGAACATGTGCTCAGTGCGGCAGAGGCCAATCCCTTCTGCGCCGAAGGTGATGGCAATTTCGGCCTGGTCGGGCTGGTCGGCATTGGTGCGGATGTTGAGCTTGCGGTATTTATCGGCCCACGTCATTAATTGTTCGTAAATGGGCCAGGTCGGGGCATCTTCGGGCTTGAGGGTTTTATCGACGAGAACCTCAATAATTTCGGAGTTTTTGGTCGCAACTTTGCCGGCAATGACCTCGCCGGTGCTGCCGTCGATGGAGATGTAGTCGCCCTCATGCAAAACAATATCACTGCCCTGTACCCGCAGTTCGCCTCTCTGGTAGTCGATGTTGAGTGCTCCGCAACCCGCAACGCACACTTTGCCCATCTGGCGGGCCACCAGTGCAGCGTGGGAGGTCATGCCGCCTCGCTCGGTGAGAATGCCTTCGGAGGCGTCCATTCCCTTGATGTCTTCGGGCGAGGTTTCGATACGGACAAGAATGACCGCCTCTCCACGTTTGCCAGCTTCGTAGGCATCAACAGCATTAAAATAGATTTTGCCGGTAGCGGCACCTGGGCCCGCATTAAGACCGGTTGCGAGGAGTCTCTTTTCGGCAATGGCCGCCTGTTTCTCTTTGAGGTCAAAGACCGGGCGGAGCAACTGGTTGAGCTGTTCGGGTTCAATGCGCAGCAGCGCCTCTTTTTCGTCGATCAGCTTTTCGTTGTACATATCGACGGCAATTTTGACGGCGGCCATGCCGGTACGTTTGCCGACGCGACACTGGAGCATGAAGAGTTCATTGTTCTCGATGGT
>CAILXB010000292.1 GCA_903838025.1 uncultured Chlorobiaceae bacterium | reverse complement strand
TGTAACCAGTCGAGTAATCAGCCCTGCTATCTCAGGAGTTATGCCGTTGCGGTTCAGTACAGATGTCTTCATATGCAAGTTCTCCAGTTTTTACGTTGCAGTATGAAGATATTATAACGGGTAGATCAGTATTTTCCAAATCCCTAAGGGTTTAATGATCAGCACCTATGGCGACGTATGTTGGCCTTTTTCTAAAATCAGATTTCTTGGCTACTTGCAGTGGGACACTTTATTTAGCCCTTCCCTGACGATCCTTTTTATCGACATAACAGCATAAAAAAGTATTGATAATTGTCTGGTAGCCTTTGCCTTAACAATAGAAAAACTGCAACACATCAGCATCAATACGCATGTTGAGTACCTCTGTCGGCTGCTGTAAATTCACTGATACTGTTCAGTCAAACACCATCTCTGCTTGGCAAACTCTTTCTTCCCATAGTGCATGGTTTTTTGAGGCTTGTCAAACACTTCGCGGTTGACGTAGTCAATCACCTTGTCCCACTGGCCAGCTTCAACGGTTGCGGCAATAAAGTCGTTTTCGCGAATGGTCTCCTCAAACCGGTCAAAGAACATGCGGTCAATTTTCATCCCTTCAACGCCAATGACGGCCTCGGCCATGGTTGCCAGCAGATCTTCGCCGGTGTAGTCGTAGATGTTTCCTCTGTTTTGAGCGCCGCCGCCACCACCGCCCTCTTCGCCTGAACCGCCTCCTTTGGGAAGCTTGATCACCTCATCATAATCGTACTGCTCTTCAAAATATTCGCAGTTTGCAAAGAAGTCGAAGAGCTTGAATACCTTCTTGAGCGGCTCCGTGACCCCGGATTTCAGCGTTTCATCGAACAGTTGCTCACGGAAATCATGCCGGCGAGTGCCTCTGCCTTTGATCTGGATAAAATCGGTAGGAGAAAAAATGGGGCGGAAGAGGCCAATGTTGAGAATATCCGGGCAGTCGTAGCCGGTGGTCATCATGCCAACGGTGACGCAGACACGAGCCTTGCTTGTTTTGTAGGTGTCAAGAACGTTGGCGGAACCAAGAAGATTGTTGTTGGTAAAGTTGATGGTGAGCTGTTGTGCATCGGGAATTTGAGAGGTCACCTGCACGGCAAAGTCTGACTGATATTTGCCGGGAAACATCCGGTCGGCCATACTGTTGAGAATCTCTGCAAGTTTCAGGGCATGATGCTGACTGACTGCAAAAATGATAGATTTGCCAATCTCTCCACTGATTGGATCACGCAGGGCATTCTCAAGAAATATCTTGCAGAAGAGTTGATTGGTTGGCTGTGAGAAGAATCGTTTTTCAAATTGCCGCTGGCGGAATACTTCATCGCTGTTCTCACCATTATCCTCGGTAAACGTCACCGTATATCCTCGCTCCGAAAGCAACGCTGTGGTAATCTCCGAGCGAGCATCAATTACAATCGGATTAATCAGATAGCCCTCCTTCACGCCATCAAGCAGTGAGTAACGGTAGGTTGGCTGACTGTTTTCACAGCCGAAGGTTCGGTAGGTGTCGAGCAGCAGACGACGCTCGGTTTCTCGCGGATCTTTTGCTTCGTTTTTGGCGCCCTCAAACCGTTTGAGGTAGTCGCGTGGCGTAGCAGTCAGGCCAAGTTTATAGCCGATGAAGTAGTCGAAAACAGCGCGTGCATTGCCACCGATGGAACGGTGGGCTTCGTCGGAAATGACCAGATCGAAGTCAGTCGGTGAAAAGAGACGCCGGTACTTGTTGTTGAAGAGCAGTGACTGCACGGTGGTGACCACAATTTCAGCCC
>CAILXB010000291.1 GCA_903838025.1 uncultured Chlorobiaceae bacterium | reverse complement strand
GGATGGTCATGACGCCCTCTTTGCGTTCTGCAAAGATGGTTTTGACTCCGAGCTGGCGTCCAACCTCTGTTCCGACGACAATTCCGCCAAAGGCTGGAGAGATGACCGTTTCAACCCCCTTGTCAGTGAAGTGCTCCGCAATATTGCTGCAAACGGCCGTGAGGTGCTCCGGGTGCTGCAAGACCTTGGCGCACTGAAAATAGGCATTGCTGTGGCGACCGGAGGTCAGCTTGAAATGGCCATCAAGCAGGGCGCCGGTTGTTTTGAAAACATCAAGCATGGCTGAAGTGCTCATAAGAAAGAGTGTTGCATAGAACTGTTACAAAAACAAGATGGTAAAGATAAAGAAGCCGCTCCCAAAAGCTAAAGGAAAAACGTTTGATTGGTTGCGCTTCTCTCTGGCGCACCACTTTATCTCCCTCTCTCATGGCTTTCAAGGTAGTCGCTGAGCAATACACAGGCTGCGGCGCTGTCGATTCGTCCCTTTTGCTGCCGCACCTTTCTCGATTTTCCCGATGCGACGAGGATGCTGCGTGCATCTCTTGATGAATGGTGCTCATCGACGGTTTCAATTTTCAGTTGCGCGAACTCTTCGTGCAGTGTCTCGATAAAACGGTCGATCACTCCGGTCATGGCGTTTTTCTGGCCACCTTCACTGAGCGGGTATCCAACAATGACAAGGGCAATGTCATCGGCTTTCATCATGGTCTCAAGGGTCTTCGACAGTCCGGCGCGGTCAAAGGTGCCAACCGGCTGGGCAAAGAGCCAGAGGGGGTCGCTCTGGGCCACTCCAATGCGCTTTGATCCGAAGTCGATGGCGACCACCCTTTTTTTTTGAGTCAGACTCATGGCTGCACCTGGAAGATTGATTGAGAGTGTTGTGCATTTTTTTTGTTCCGACAAGATAGGGTATCGGTGCAATATTCTTACATTTTGAAAAGCTGCGGGATCATTCAATTAAATGCACAGGGTATGAAGCCTCACTACTACTTTATTGGAGCAACGCTCTCGATACTCCTCTCCATTTATCTCTTTATCTTTGCTACCGGGATAAACAACCATGAGCTGATTGCCATTTTTATAGGACTCTGGGCACCGACCATTATCTGTATCGGTATTTTCAACACCCTGCTCGGTATTCTTGATGAGATGTGTTGTGCACACAAGCGCATTGAGGATGGTCAAACCGGCTGCCATGATCGCTGAGCCGATGTCAACAGCAACGGAAGAGTGCGGGAGGCGCGGGTGATGAAACAGGCGGAGGCTCTGATGCTTGTCGGCACGGGGGGCTTTATCGGCTCTGTGGCACGCTATCTGGTGGGGCTCATCTTTGCTCCCCTGGCTCCGGGTTTTCCCTTTGCCACCCTGACGGTCAACATTGTCGGCAGTTTCCTGATCGGTTTTCTTGGTGAGCTGGCGGTTTCGACCACCCTTGTTTCGCCGGAAGCGAGGCTTTTTCTTGTTACGGGTTTTTGCGGCGGGTTTACCACCTTCTCCGCCTATATGTTTGAGCATACGGCATTGCTCAAGGATGGTCAGTTTTTCTATGCCGCAATCTATCTTGCTGGAACTGTTGCCGGGGGCTTTGTTGCCCTCTACACAGGAGCGCTTTTTGCAAAACTCTGGACATAATGGGAGAAAATTATGGAACTGCAGGATCTGGAACTGTTGCGGGTTTTTGTTGGTGAACAGGTGCGTTATGGCCATCGCCCACTCTATGAAGAGATTGTGCGTGAAGCTCGCCTCTTTGGGCTTGCAGGTGCCACTGCGCTGAAAGGGGTGCTCTCCTATGGTCACGACTTGCAGATCAACACCTCAAAAATTATGGATTTAGGTACCAACCTTCCCATGATTATCGAAATTGTTGATGCCCCGGTCAAAATCGACAGCTTTCTGCCAATTATTCAGCAATTAGTGAGGGATGCGTCAGGACGGGTGATGATTACAAGGGAGCAGGTACGTGTGGGAATTATGGAATGAGGGGGTTGGTTCCCCCCCATTCATAAAAGGCTGAGCTTACTTGCCGGAAGCGACAAGGGCGTTATAGTT
>CAILXB010000290.1 GCA_903838025.1 uncultured Chlorobiaceae bacterium | reverse complement strand
CGGGGTGAACTTGAATAAAGCTCTTTTGGGCACCATGTTTGAAAAACTGAAAGATTACAACACCTTCAGGAAATTCGAACTATCGGATGTCGTCCATACAATCAGGTGGGAAAACGATGCCGACTTGGCTCCAGAGTACCTGTATGAAAAAATGGTCGAACAAGACGTTGCACAGAGACACGGCTGAACGGGTATAACCTATAGTACTACAATCGTCGCGACAAACAACCCCATAATTTATCTATGCAAATCCCATTAAACCGGTGCGCGTAATGAAGCGCGAACCTGCAGATTCCAATAACAAACAAAAAGGAGTGGCAAAATGGCATACAATATTTTTATGAAGATCGAAGGGTTATCAGGCGAAAGCATGGACGAGAAATATTATAAATGGAGCTCGGTCCACAGCTACTCCCACAGGGTTGCCCATCCATTGCCTGACCCTTCCACAAATGGGGGAGAGACGATTGATCCGCCGGAATTCGGAGGCATGATTGTCGTAAAGCAAATCGACACTGTGACCCCAAACATCAACATCATGTGTGCCATGGGCGAACACATTCCCCGGGTTACACTGGAATTGTGCCTGAAATCTGGCGACAAGCCCACCCTCATGAAATACACGTTGGAGAATTGCACCATCGTCCTGCTTCAAACAGGGGGAACAGAGAGTGATCCGACCAAACCGATGGAGCATATTACCTTCAATTACAGGAAGATTACGTGGGAATATACTCCCATCGATCACACAGGAAAACCGACGGGCCAATCCATCAAGAGAGCGTGGGATGTGACGGCGAACAAGCAGGTTTAGGATGCCACATTGTTCCCCGGGAACTGTGTCCTGATCAAGTGACTCCTTTTAATATTGTTTAAGATGTATTGCGTTGTATATAGTCTGTATTCAGTGACAATGATGGATCGGCATCCGTATCCGAAGAGAATTGCAGAGCGGTGTCTTGGTCTGGAAGATTGATATTACGGGCGAGCATGAAAAAGAGTGAAACCGTTTCCTTGTTTGCCGGGTGACTGTTTTGCTCAATAAAAGTGATGTAAACTCATAAAGTGACTTATAATTCCATGCCAAAGAAACAATCCGAATCAGTTCCGGGCGTTTCAGAACCTGCTTATTCAGCAATTGTCAATCTGACAGATGGCGTTTGCCAAAAATACTTGAACAGCGAATATGCAACGCTTGCCCGTCAGTTGGCGGCAACTCTTGCGCGCAAGCGCCCTTCACCCATCTTGCGGGGAAAACCGGAAATTTGGGCATGCGGCATTCTCTATGCGCTTGGCACCGTCAATTTTCTTTTTGACAAAACGCAAACTCCACACATCCGGGCGGATGAGTTATGCGCAGTGTTTGGCATCAGTAAAAGCAGTGGCGAAAACAAGGCGAGACTTATTCGTGATCTGCTGAAAATGTATCCACTTGACCCAAACTGGTGTGTGCCTGGTAATTTAGAGCAAAATCCACTGGTTTGGACATTGCAAGTCAACGGGATGATGGTAGATATTCGTCACATGCCGCGTGAAGTCCAGGCGATTGCCTATGAAAAAGGATTGATTCCGTATATCCCGGCAGACCAGTAAACGTGACACGGAGGGAGTGATGTCATTGTTCTCTGTTTCGGGCAGATGTGTTTTGATGGACTGAAATTGTTCGTTAGACTGACTAAAGTAGTCGTTTTGACAAGACAAGTGATACAGAGTTTCTTTCAGTCGCTCCTTTTCTCTCAAGCAATTCGGAATATTAATAGATTTTTACGTTACAGGAAGTGTTGTGCTATGAAAGCTTATAAAACATACGCTGAAGTTGATTCTTCCGGTAGATTGGTGCTTGATAAATTACCTTTTCAGACAGGTGTACTGCTTGAAGTTTTGATTGTTGATCAAAGCATGCTGAGTGATGAGAAAGTATCATCCTGGCAGGCATTCATGCGTCATGTTCAAAACTTGCCACAATCATTAACTATTACTGATGAAGATATTGCCGCTGAAATTAATGATGTTAGAAATATCCGATGAAGGTGGTTATTGATACCAATATTGTTGTTTCTGCTGTTATCCGTGATCGGTTGCCCGAGCGCGTATTGCTGTGGTGTATAGGAGCGGTGGATGTAGATTGGTATGTTACCCGGTCTGTACTTGATGAATATCTTGAAGTTATCCGTCGTCCAAAATTTGCGTTATCCGCTGCAACAATTACATGCTGGACAGAGCCTCTTATTTCAGACACGCAAATCGTTCATTCTGATATTGAAATTGAGTTTCCTCGTGACAGGAAGGATGCCCCATTTCTCGTATGTGCTGAGTCAGTCGGTGCTGATTACTTTATCACTGGCGATAGTGATTTTTCTGAAGCGCAATCGTTGGTTACGACCAGAATCATTTCGGCCAGTCAATTTGAGAAAGAAATCATGCCGATCTGAGTCACTTTATTCTTGTAAAACCTTGGTCAGTAAAGCTCGTTCACGATCCCGGAATACTCAGGCATCCATCAAATTCAGCAGTAATAGCAAAACACCGTTTCAGCAAGGTTATCAAACCTTACATTTTTTGCATCTCGTCGAGTAAATCCGGATGCCGGTCTATGAGTTTCAACAACTTGACTAACGGCACCGGAGGGCGGGTTTCGCCACGTTCATATCGTGAAAATGCCACTTTCCCTACACCAAATGCCAAAGCAAGCTTGGCCTGTGTGATGTTCAGCTTTTTTCTGATGCGTCGAATGTCTGCACCAGGGTCGCCTTTTACGG
>CAILXB010000289.1 GCA_903838025.1 uncultured Chlorobiaceae bacterium | reverse complement strand
TTATTATTTTTGTTGTTTGATAATTGACAGCTTCATCAGCTCTCGAATAATAAAAAAAAACAGCGACTTTTCAAAAGCCTACTGTAGGGCGGAATATGCAAAAAAATTTCACATCCCGCCTTAATAAATGTTTTTTTTACTCAACAAGCAACTCTAATTCTGATTTTTCGAGCTTGTGAAAGTTGAGATATTGATAAATGTTCTCTTCCTTTCCGCCAGAGAGGTGCCGATTAAAAATTTCCATGTATTCATCCTTGTTCGGCAAGTGTCCAAGAAGTGCGCAGACTGCTGCAAGTTCCGCTGAACCAAGATAGACCTGGGCACCCGTCCCCATGCGATTATCGAAGTTTCTGGTACTGGTGGAAAAGACAACAGCATTATCAGCAACCCTTGCCTGATTACCCATGCAGAGCGAACAGCCCGGACGCTCAATACGGGCTCCAGAAGCGCCGAATACCGAATAGTAGCCCTCTCCGACCAGCTTTATCATATCCATTTTTGTTGGAGGAACAATCCAGAGTTTGACAGGCGCAACA
Organism: uncultured Chlorobiaceae bacterium; assembly: GCA_903838025.1. GTDB lineage: Bacteria > Bacteroidota > Chlorobiia > Chlorobiales > Chlorobiaceae > Chlorobium. Next base: position 11,551 of record CAILXB010000289.1, on the reverse strand, counting down.
CCCTGGTTCCGCAAAATTTCACCGAGAGCGCGGAAATGGCCGATATTGGTCATGCAGCTTCCGACAAAGACCTCATCAATAATTTTGGGTTTGTTGCCGTCAAGCAATACCTCACCAAGCGTCATAACATCATCAGGATCATTGGGGCAGGCAAGAATCGGCTCGGTAATTTTACTCATGTCAATTTCTATGACCTCGGCATACTCTGCATCAGCATCAGGCTCAAGAAGAGTCGGGTTTTGAAGCCATGCCTGCATTTTGCCGATACGGCGTTGAAGGGTCTCTGCATCGCCGTAGCCCTCTTCAATCATCTGCTCAAGCAACGTGATGTTTGAACTGAGATATTCAATGACAGGCTCTTTATCAAGCCGTACCGTACATGCCGCAGCGCTCCGCTCCGCAGAGGCATCACTGAGTTCAAAAGCCTGCTCAACCTTGAGCTTCGCCAACCCCTCTATTTCAAGAATACGTCCAGCAAAAATGTTTTTCTTCCCTTTCTTTTCGACTGTCAGTAACCCCTTCTTTATGGCCACGTATGGAATGGCGTTGACAAGATCCCGCAACGTAATGCCTTTCTGCAGTTCACCCGTAAAACGCACGAGCACCGATTCAGGAACATTGAGTGGCATCGATCCGGTAACACCGGCAAAAGCGACAAGCCCGGAGCCTGCCGGGAAAGAAATACCAATTGGAAAACGGGTATGAGAGTCGGCACCAGTGCCGAGTGTATCGGGTAACACCATGCGATTCAGCCACGTGTGAATAACACCATCTCCAGGTTTCAGCGAAACCCCGCCCCTGCTCATGATGAAATAGGGAAGGCTGCGATGCAATTTTACATCAGAAGGCTTGGGATAAGCGGAGGTATGGCAAAAACTCTGCATGAAGAGGTCGGCGCTGAAACTCAGGGCAGCAAACTCTTTTACCTCGTCGCGGGTCATGGCCCCTGTGGTATCCTGTGAACCAACCGTCAGCGTTTCAGGCTCAACGTACATTCCTGGACGAACGCCCGGCAAGCCACACGCCTTGCCGATCATTTTTTGTGCAAGCGTGTACCCTTTCCCGCTTTCCGCAGGCTGCTCTGGACGCGTAAAGAGTGTATCTTCGCCCAGTCCGAGCGCTTTACGCGCCTTTCTGGTCAGGGTGCGGCCAATAATGAGCGGAATACGCCCTCCGGCACGCACCTCATCAGCAATTGTATTGGGAGAGAGTTCAAAACGTGCAATGACCTCACCGTTTTTCTCTATGGTACCATTGGAGAGGTAGAGATCAATGACGTCACCCATCTCCATTGCGGTTACATCAGCCTGAATCGGCAAAGCACCCGAGTCCTCTGCCGTATTGAAGAATATAGGAGCAATAGTACTTCCAATCACCACGCCGCCTGTCCGTTTGTTCGGTACAGCCGCAATATCGCTACCAATATGCCACTGCACCGAGTTTATGCCCGATTTCCGGCTTGAGCCGGTACCGACAACATCGCCTACATAAACGAGCGGATAGCCTTTTGTTTTCAGCCCGGCAATAGTCTCTATCGGATCGGTTATTTTGGTGCCAAGCATACAACGGGCATGAAGGGGAATATCACTGCGGGTAAAGGCCTCACTGGCAGGAGAGAGATCGTCCGTATTGGTTTCACCGGGCACCTTGAACACCGTAAGGGTTATTTTTTCAGGCAGGGCGGGCTTTGAGATAAACCATTCAGCTTCGGCCCATGATTTGAGCACCTCTTCAGCATAGGAGTTGGTTTTTGAAAGCTCAACAACAACATCAAAGAGGTCATAGACCAGAAGGGTTTTTTTCAACATCGTAGCGGCTTCACTACATATTGCCGGATCGTCATGGCTGAGCGCATCAACAAGAGGCTTGACATTATAGCCGCCAAGCATGGTGCCCAAAATTCTGACAGCTTCAACCTTTTCAATCACCTTGCAAGAGGCCGTTCCCTTGAGGATTGCATCAAGAAACGCAGCTTTTTCAAACGCCGCATCATCAACACCCGGGCTGACATGCTCACAAAACAACTCAAGCAAATATTCTTTTTCCCCAACACTCTCCTGCTGAAGCAGGTCAACAAGCAAACGAGTCTGTTCGACCGTCAAGGGTAAGGGTGGAATGCTGAGCTTTGCTCTCTCTTCGGTATGCGCGCGATATTGGTCTACAAGACTCATAAGGTCAATCTCCCTGTGTTATGTGTGTTTGAAACAAATGTACTTCAAGAAAATGCCGGGAAGGCTTCTCTGCTGTCACGCAACAAGCGAACAACTTTAAAAATACCATACCTCCCTTTTATAAACAAGAGAGGTTCTTTTCGATAGCGGCGGTAACAACTAATTTTTTCAGGACGAAAATGTATTCAACCTCTCTCTTTAAGGCATAGACAGAAAAAAAGCGATTGAGAAAAACAAAATCCTAAGCAATAAACATGCTATCACCATAACTGAGAAAGTTGTACCCCTTCTCAAGCGCTTCACGATAGGCATTGCGCAGCTTGTCGGGGCCGGCAAATGCGGCTGTGAGCATGAGTACGGTTGAGCGTGGCGCATGAAAGTTGGTCAAAAGTCGATCAATAATGCGGAAGTGATAGCCGGGATAGATAAAAATGTCAGCTTCACCCCTCAACGGTTCATCTCCCTCAAACAGCTCAATACGCTCTCCGGCATGTTCCAGCGCTCTCGTAACGGTTGTACCGACGGCAACAACCCTTCCGCCAGCCATTTTTACGCTGCGGATTTTTCGAGCGCACTCTGGAGGTATTGAATAGAACTCACGGTGCATGAGATGCTCTTCAAGCGCATCGACCCTGACCGGAAGAAAGGTGCCCAGACCGACATGCAGCGTGAGACTCACAACATCAACACCCTTCAGGCGAAGTTTTTCAAGCAGTTCGGCAGTCATATTCAGCGATGCGGTCGGTGCCGCTACGGAGCCCGGCAACTGGGCAAAGACGGTCTGGTAACGCTCACGGTCAACCTCCTCCGCTTCCCGTTTCAGATAGGGAGGAATGGGCACTCCCCCGAAACTCTCGAAAAAAGTGATAAGTGACTGCTCCCCGCAGAGGGCAATACGGGCAATTCCATGATCGACAAGTTCGGTCACCAGCAGTTCATGCCCGTGCGCCACCAGCTTGTCACCTTTTTTCAGCTTCCCCCGGTAAAGCACCGTATTTTGCTCATCGCAGTGCTTTTCAAGAAGCATCAGCTCAATCTTTGCGCCGGTCGGCTTGCACGCAAAGAGCCTTGCCCGGATAACTTTTGTATTGTTAAGCACAAGAAGGTCTCCCGGCTGCAAAAAAGCGTCAAGGCTGGCATAGGAGGTGTGCTCAAGGACACCGGAATTACGGTCAACCACCAGGAGACGGGTCGAACCACGCTCCAGAGGAGGGTACTTGGCAATCCTCTCCTCCGCCAGTTCGTAATCAAAGTCGGCAGCTCTCATAGCGATCTCAGTCTTGCCCTTACAGCCTCGCCATGAGCCTGAAGCCCTTCTCGATCAGCAAAAGCGGCTATTTTCTCTCCACAACAAAGCATCTGCTGTTTTGAGTAAGAGATGATTGAGGTGTGCTTGACAAAGTCACGCACCGATAGCGGTGAAAAAAAACGTGCCGTTCCATTGGTCGGCAAGGTATGATTTGGTCCGGCAAAATAGTCGCCGACAGTTTCGCAGGAGTAGCCTCCCATAAAAATGGCGCCAGCATGATGAATATCCGGCAAAATCTCCCACGGATGTTCAACGTGCAGTTCAAGATGCTCGGGAGCAATCATGTCGGAGACCGAGCATGCCTCTTCAAGTGAACTGACAAGCACAATGGCACCATTATGCTGGAGCGAAGATGCAATAATTTCATGCCGAAGCATTGATGGCAGTCGCGCTTCCGCACACTCTCTTACAGCCTGAGCCAACGATTCAGAAGGAGTAATGAGCACCGCCGATGCGTCTGCGTCATGCTCTGCCTGGGCAAACATGTCAAGGACAATAAACTCAGGATTAGCCGATGCGTCTGCAATGATAACGACTTCAGAGGGGCCCGCTATACTGTCGATAGCAACATGGCCGAAGAGCTGCTTTTTGGCCAGTGCCACATATTTGTTGCCCGGACCGGTGATAATGTCAACCTTCGCAATGGTTTCGGTACCATAAGCAAAAGCCGCTATTGCCTGGGCTCCTCCAAGTTTGTAGACCTGGCTGATACCGGCAACTGCAGCAGCAGCAAGAATATTGGGGCTGACCTCTCCCGAAGCATCACAGGGAGTCGTCATAGCAATATGGCGGACTCCGGCCACTTTTGCTGGTGCTGCATTCATAAGTACAGAAGAGGGATAAGATGCCTGTCCACCGGGAACATAGAGCAATGCTCGCTCCATTGGAGTTACCCGCTGGCCGAGCAAAACTCCCCCATCGGCCTCATAAAAAAAACTTTTTTCTACTTCGTGCTCATGGAAGCGAACAATATTGCGGTATGCCTCTTCAAGCACGGCAAGAAAAGCTGGATCTGCACGCTCAAAAGCCTCCTGTATGGCATCCGCAGAGACCTGCATCTCAGTCAATCGAACTCCCTGAAAACGCTCTGTGTAATCAAGCACCGCGCCATCTCCACGCTGACGTACCTGCAACAATATCTCTTCGACAACCGACTGAACAGAATCGTCAAACGTAACACTCCGAGCCAGTTGCTCTTTCAGGGCTGAACGATCTTCAAAAAAACGATATATTTGCAACACTTTTTGCTTTTTTTTTGGTTATATATCCTCAAGAACTCCATCAGAATAATGTAACTCAAGAGCTTTATTTATCGAAATCCCGCACTATAGGCTCAAAACCAGAAAAAACTGCTAAAAAAAAGTAGTCAGTGAAAGAATTTTTTTGATTTGAAAAAAAGTTGCATTAATCTACCTTTAGAGATTCAGTTGAACCCTTGGAATATAGTCTGAGTCGGCTCCATTCCAAGCCACTATGAGAGAGAGATATAGAACCATGATATTATGAGTTTTTTCAGCAATCTGTTCCGCGATATTGCCATTGATCTCGGAACGGCTAACACGTTGATTTTTATCCGAGGTCAGGGCGTGATTTTAAATGAGCCATCAATTGTAGCCCGCGAGCGCAATACGGGGAAGATTGTAGCTATCGGACATGAAGCTCTTCTCATGCATGAAAAAACCCATCCCGGCATTTTAACAATCCGACCGCTTGCCAACGGTGTCATTGCCGATTATGAGGCTACAGAGGAGTTGATCAAGGGGTTGATCAATAAAACAAAGACCCAGTTTTCGTTCGGCATCCGCCGGATGGTGATCGGCATACCCTCAGGCATCACCGAAGTTGAAAAGAGGGCTGTACGCGACTCTGCCGAACATGTCGGTGCCAAGGAGGTCTACCTGGTCACTGAACCAATGGCCGCAGCAATCGGTATCGGGCTTGACGTCAAGGAGCCAATGGGCAATATGATCGTTGATATCGGAGGTGGCACAACAGAGATTGCCGTTATTTCACTCGGCGGTATTGCATCAGGCGAATCGCTCAGGGTTGCCGGAACCGATATAACCAATGCAATTGTCCGTCACTTCCGCAAGGCTTACAGCCTCGCCATCGGCGAACGTACGGCTGAAGATGTGAAGATAAAAATTGCATCAGCCTACAAGCTTGAAAAAGAGCTTACCATGATGGTCAGAGGCAGAAACCTTGTGACCGCCCTTCCCGAAGAGCGTGAGGTCAACTCAGCAACCATCAGGGAGGCCATTGCCACACCGATCGGACAAATTATCACCTCCATCAAAAAGAGCCTTGAAGTGACCAAACCAGAGCTTTCGGCCGACATTTTTGACCGTGGGCTCTTCCTTGCTGGCGGCGGATCGCTTATCAAAGGGCTCGACAAAAGAATTAGTGAAGAGACAAAGCTTGCTGTACATATCAGTGAAGATCCCCTCACCGCTGTTGCCAGAGGAACGGGAGAGGTGCTCGAAAACCTTGAGAAATACCGGAGTGTTCTTCTGACAACCAATCGCTACTGAAGAAAGAGAGGGAGCAACCGTTACTGCCCGGCAATAAGCCCCGCATAATAAGCCTCGTAGTGCTCAACAAGCAAAGCTGTCTCATAGCGCTTTGCTTGTTGAACGCACGCGTTGGAGCACTCAAGCCAGTGAACATGGTCTGATAGCAGGAGAAGCGCACTCTCTGTCATGGCGTTGATATCTCCCGGTTCATGCAGATAACCGTGAATTCCCGGAACAATAAACTCCGGAAAGCCACCAGCCATGGTTGCCACTACTGGTACTCCACAAGCCATCGCTTCAAGCGCAGCAAGGCCGAACGACTCAACATTGCTTGGCATCAGCATGATATCGGCAATAGAGAGCAGGGGAACAATATCATCAAGCTTACCAAGAAAGCGTACCCGATCAACAATTCCCAACTGGCGAACCTGAATTTCAGCATCACTGCGTTCCGGCCCGTCACCCACAAGCAACAGCGTAGCATTAGTAGTACGGCTCACTTTGTAAAAAATCCGGATTATGTCACCAATACATTTTACCGGTCTGAAATTGGAGATATGGATAACAATCTTTTCATCGCCAAGACCCAGTTGTTCACGAATTTCCGGTTTTGAAGTACGGAAAAAAAGTGAGGTATCAACAAAGTTGGGGATGACCGTAATCTCCTTTTTCGGGCTGAACATCCTCACCGTCTCCTCCTTCAGCCAGGCCGACACGGCCGTCACCCCGTCTGACTTGTTGATGGCAAGCCTCACCACATCCTGCATCCACCGGTCGGCACCCACAACCGTGATATCGGTGCCATGCAGCGTCGTTACCAGCTTGAAACACTTCGATGCAGCACACTTGTCCTCAAGCATCTGACGGGCAAGCATGGCGCTTAATGCGTGGGGAATAGCATAATGGGCGTGAACAATATCAAGCTTTTCATAATAGGCGATATCGGCAATTTTGGAGGCAAGGGCAAGAGAGTACAAAGGACTCTCAAAAAGAGGATAGTGCATCACCTCAATCTCATGGCAGAAAATATTGCGGGAAAAAGCCCCAAGCCGAAAGGGAGCTGCCTGGCTGAAAAAATGAACAATGTGACCCTTCGAAGCAAGTGCCTTGCCCAGTTCGGCCGCAATTGCCCCACTCCCCCCATAGGTATGGTGACAGGAAATACCAATTTTCATACTATAATCATATATTAAAAAAATTTAGCTCACTATTACCACAAAGCGGGACAATTTGAACGGAAAAACCTGCCGTTCAAACATACAAAAAAGCGTGGACATGGAGGCGAAAAAGCCGGGAGTTACTCCGGCATCGGCTGGCCCGATCAACGACTACCGGTGTACTGAATTTTGAGAACGTTCCAACCGGACCTGCTTTGCGCGGTTAGGCAAATTCCTGTCATGAAATCCGATCCCTTCGAGCTTGTCGGTTGAGCTTTTGGTATCAGACCAGGAGAGTGCGGCTGAAACATCGGCTTTTGCAACAATGACAGCCTGATCGGCCGTTTCTGCAAAATCTTTGTCGCCGGGCTGAAAAATATAGACAACTTTGCCTCCTCCATACTCATCACCAACCATAAGCGGCGCTGCCGGGGAGAGCAATGAAAAAGTGAGCATAACCACTGCGTTGAGCAACAGAAACCTCAGTGATCGGGCTGAAATTATTTTCAGATAATGTTGCATACCATCTCCATTTTTTCTATCAAGAGAGAAAAATTTTTCAAAATTTTCTTATGGGTCTGACCCACAGACGGTTCCCCCAGGAACGGATATCCTCTTTGCCATCCACGAAGCGCTTGCTCCAGGCACTGTCGGGTTTAGGGGTTGAAGAGCTCCAATAGTCGCCATTCTTAAATCCTCCAAGAGTCTCTTTGCACAAAAAGAGTTTTTCCAAATCCTCTTTGGAAGGAAGTGACCAATCCGAAAAACCACGCAAGGAGAGGCTATTGCATATCACTTGTGCCTCACTCCAGGCCAGGGGTGTTGAAATATCTGCTACCGCAGCAATGATGCCGTGTTGTTGCGCTACCCTGTACCGCGCCTCATTGTCAGCCGGAATAAGATAGACAATCCTTTCGCCCTCATGGCGGTCGCCGCTTTTGAACGGTTCAGCCCTCGCAACGAAAACAGCAGCAACCACACCAAACAGACCAGCGAGCATGAGCTGCAAAAGTTTTCGAACTACAGTTTCAGCAAAAATATTCATCATCGTTTTTCTACCCTGATAGCTGTTGCGCGTTGTTCCACTCTGTCAGCCTCCTCACGTCTCCCTGTGCGTCGATAGATAAGCGCAAGATTATCAAGAACTGCTGCCACTTTGGGGTGAAAAATTCCCAGGGAGTTCTCTGTAATTGCCAGCGCACGCTTACAAAGAGGTTCAGCCTCCCTGTATCGAGCTTCCAAAACATAGAGTGCTGCAATATTATTAATGGTCGCTGCTCCGTCAGGATGATTCTTGCCCAGTTTTTTTTCCTGGATGGCAAGAGCGCGTTTGTAGAGCACAATGGCTTCCTTGGGCTTTTGCATCTCACTGTACAGCAAAGCAAGATTGTTCAGAGTCAGGGCCAAAGCAGGATGTATTGCCTTCCCACTGATTTTTTCCCGAATGAAGAGTGAACGCTTAAAAAAAGCCAATGCTTCAGGATAGTGCCCCTCAAGACGAAGCAACCCGCCCAGGTTATTGAGCGTTGTTGCAACATCAGGATGACCAGGGCCCAAAAGCTTTTCCTGTATGACAAGGGCTTGGCGAAAAAGGGATTCAGCCTCCGGATAGTTACCTTGAGCATTTTTCAGCTCTGCAAGGTTATTCAAAAAGAGAGCCGTAAGAGGATGAAAAAGAGAAAAAACTTTTTCATTGATGGATGCTGCACGCAGATAGAGAGCTTCAGCCTCGGCATAACGAGCCTCGGCATAATACAACGAAGCAAGGTTATTTAGGCTTATTGCTACATCGGGATGTAACGGGCCAAAAACTTTCTCCCGAATGGCGAGTGCACGCAGGCCGAGCGTTTCAGCCTCTGCGTATCTGGCCTCGTTTTTGTACAAAAGCGAGAGATTATTGAGACTCTCTGCCACATTAATATTATCTTTGCCAAAACACTTCTCTCGAATGGCAAGAGCACGACGGAAGCAGGGCAAAGCCTCGGAAAAGCGACCTTGCGAGCGATACAACTCTCCAAGGTTATTAAGACTTCTTGCCAGATCAAGAGAAGAGCGGGGATACCATTTCTCTCTGATGGTGACCGCACGTAAATAGAGACTTTCAGCCATGGCATACTTCCCCTGGGCAAAGTAGAGTCCTGCAAGGTTGTTGAACGCTGTGGCCACATCAGGCTGGTCCAGGCCTGAAAGTTTTTGACGCATGGCAAACACTTCCGCCGAAAGCTGCACAGCATCAATGTATCTGCTTTTGGCAAAATAAAGCCCGGCGAGGTTGTTCATGATGGCCAAAACTTCAGGATGATTCGGCTTGAAGATTTTTTTCCGAATGGCAAGTGCACGCAGATAGAGCGGTTCAGCCTCTACAAAACGCCCCAATGCGAAATAGAGCCCTGCAAGGTTGTTAAGACTTGTTGCTACAGCAGGATGATCCGGGCCAAGGTTTTTCTCCCGAATGGCAAGTGCGCGCAAAGAGAGCAGTTCAGCATCATCATACCGACCGAGGGTAAAATAGAGCGTGGCAAGGTTATTGACGGTAAGCGCTACAGCAGGATGATCACGCCCAAAGAACTTCTCACGAAGAGCGAGTGAACGCAGACCAAAGGCCTCAGCTTCGCCGTAGCGACCCTGCAAACGATACAACTCTGCAAGATTGTTCAATGGCTTCGCTGTCAAGGGATGATCTCTGCCGAGGCTCTGTTGCCAAAGAGTCAACGCTCTGAGGTAGAGCGGTTCGGCCTGCTGCAAGCGGCCTGTGGCAACAAAGATCTTTCCAAGGTTATTCATACTCTGGGCTTTATCAGACACGGAAACATCTGAACTCTTTTCCCGAGCAGCAAGTGCACGCTTGCAGAGTGACTCAGCTTCTCTATACTGACACTGAAGACGATACAACTCCGAGAAGTTTGCCAAACTGAGAGCCACATCGGGGTGAGTAGGGGGATAAATTTTTTCACGGATAGCGAGTGCCCGCCGATAAAGCGGTTCTGCCTCACTATATTTTCCCTGAGCCCTGTAGACCTCTGCAAGATTATTCAAACTGAGCGCAATATCCGGATGAAAGTGGCTGAGAATTTTTTCGCGGATGGCCAGAGCCTGCTCAAGAAGAGGAGTTGCTTCTGCATAGCGGTCATGGATAACGTAGAGTGCACCAAGATTATTGAGACAGAGGGCAAGATCGGGATGAAGGGGGCTGAGATTTTTTTTTGCACTCTCTACCATTTGCCGTGCAACCGCCATGTTTGACTCATACTCTTCTGAAGTATAGAGTTCGTCAGCATCCTTGTTGAGTGCCGCCCACAGGACTCCCCCGTGCCCGCTCATATAAAAAAGAGCTGCAAAAAGAAAAAAGCTCCTCATGATTGCAGTCAAAAAACCCTGCATCAAATAACCCTTACAAAAACTGTACATGAACGTAAAAAAATCTGGTTACCGAACTGTCCAAAAACTCAGACAAGCCACAATACTTCAAATATACAATACAACAAGAAAAAATAGTTCTTTATTATTTTCGCAACAATGGTTGCCTGATGGCTATTGATAACATATTATCCCTCATTCCGCCGTCCTGCATTATTAACTGAAGGCTATTCTTGCTATTATCAGGTAGTCTGAATTCTGTAGGAACTCTTCTCTTTCCGCTGTTAGTCGTGCGGAAAAAACGAAAATTTTATCGAACCAATAACGTTCAAACAGCGATCGTAGCGACGCACTCAAGCATACATACATGGAAAACAATCATAAAAAACAGCGGGTTGCCCTGAGTTCGGTTCTGGCAAGCCTTCTTCTTACCGCCATGAAACTCATTGTCGGCATCATGACCGGCAGTATCGGCATTATTTCCGAAGCGGCCCACTCCGCTCTCGACTTCGGTGCGGCCTCCCTTACCCTCTTTGCCGTTAAAATGAGCGATAAACCAGCCGACAGCAAACACCATTACGGACATGCCAAGGTTGAAAGCGTCTCTGCACTCATTGAGACCGGTCTGCTCATCGTAACAAGTGTCTGGATCATCTCCACAGCAGTGGAACGACTGATTGCCGGAAAAACAGAGATTGATGTCACCTGGTATTGGTATGCCGTCGCCGTTATGGTTATCTCGATTGTTGTTGATTTTTCCCGTTCGAGAGCACTGTCGAGAGTTGCCAAAGAGACCAACAGCCAGGCCCTTGAAGCCGATGCGCTCCACTTCAGCTCCGATATTCTCAGCTCGGCGGTCGTGCTCCTCGGTCTTTTTTGCGTCTCTCTGGGCATCACCTGGGCTGATGCCGTTGCCGGTATTGCCGTTGCCCTGCTGGTAGGCTGGGCAGCTTTCAGCCTTGGCAAAAAAACCATCGATGTACTGATCGACGCCGCACCCGAAGGGCTGGCCGACCGTATTGAGGAGATAACCATGGCAATCGG
>CAILXB010000288.1 GCA_903838025.1 uncultured Chlorobiaceae bacterium | reverse complement strand
TTTTTTCTTTTCTTTTCAACCCGCCTGACCTCTTACAGCCCGACGACCGAAACATCTGCTTCGCTCATCTCCCCTCTCTCTCATACTGTCAAATAACGTGCCATTTTGCAGGCTCTTTCCCACTTTCGCTTTCCCTTTCGGCCATTCTTCAGTGGGTTCCCAATGTATCATCTTTACCTTTACCTTCCTAATCTTTTCTTCACCTTTCTTTACAATAAATGGAAAAAAGCCACTTATTATGCCGGTTCCTCGTACACTGGAGCAAATGACGGCCTCTCGACTGGCATCTCAACAGGCATTGCAACAGGCTTCTCAACAACCAGCTCCATCTGATGAACGCCGTGAGCATACTCCTTCGCTGCGGCCACAAAACCATGAAACAGAGGATGCACCTTCTGCACCCTTGACTTCAGCTCAGGGTGGAACTGTACCCCCACAAACCAGCGATGCTCCTTCAGCTCAACAATCTCTACCAGCTCGCCATTCGGCGACGTGCCTGAAAAAATCATGCCGCACTCCTCAAAGTTCTTGCGATAAGCATTGTTGAACTCGTAGCGATGGCGATGCCTTTCATTGATAAGAAACTTTTCATAGACCGCATAAGCCTTCGACCCTTCGGCAATAATGCAGGGATAACTACCCAACCGCATGGTTCCACCCTTCTCCTTGACCTTTTTCTGATGCTCCATGAGGTCTATAACCGGAAAGCGGGTTCGCTTGTTGAACTCTGTAGAATTGGCATCCTGCAAGCCGCATACATTACGTGCAAACTCAATGGTGGCGCACTGCATACCAAGGCAGATTCCAAAAAATGGAACATTCTGCTCCCTCGCATACTGGATATACTTGATCTTTCCTTCAATCCCCCGATCGCCAAAACCAGGGGCAACCAGAATACCATTAATCCCCTCCAGCTCCTTTGCAAAATCGAACGCGTTCAGCTCGGCATCCTCCGCCCGGAGAAGTCTGACGTTCACCTTTACATTGTTGCTGGCCCCGGCATGAATGAAGGACTCGATAATGGACTTGTAGGCATCAGGATACTCCGTGTACTTGCCACAAATTCCAATGGTAACCTCACCATCCTGCGGAAACTTGACCTTGTTGCAGAAGTCGCGCCAATAATCGAGCGTCGGCTCCTTGTATTTCTTGATGCCAAGCTTTTTAAGCACGCGCAAATCAAGCTTTTCCTTGAGAAGCGTCAAAGGAACATCGTAAATCGTATCACAATCGTTCAGACCGATAACGTCAAGTTCATTGACGTTACAGAAATGGCCCACCTTATTCTTGATCTCACGCGAAAGGGGCTTTTCGCTGCGACAAACGAGAATGTCTGGCTGGATACCGACCCCAAGCAGCATTTTCACACTATGCTGCGTCGGCTTCGTTTTCAATTCACTTGCAGCCTTGATATAGGGCACAAAGGTGAGGTGGATGTTAAGCAGGTTGCTGTCGCCCATCTCAAGCTTCATCTGCCGCATCGCTTCCAGAAAAGGGAGCGACTCGATATCGCCAATGGTGCCGCCAATCTCGGTAATAAGGACATCAAGGTCACCATTTTTGGCCTGCTCAGCCATCCGATCCTTGATTTCATCAATCACATGAGGTACCACCTGAACCGTTGCACCAAGATATTCACCCCGACGCTCCTTGTCGATGACCGATTTATAGACCCGCCCCATCGTCAAATTCGAAGACTGCGTCGTCGATTCATCAAGAAAACGCTCGTAATGACCAAGATCAAGGTCAGTTTCGGCACCATCATCGGTCACATAGACCTCTCCATGCTGGTAGGGTGACATCGTACCAGGGTCCACATTGATATAGGGATCATATTTCTGTATGGCCACCTTGAGACCACGCGACTTGAGCAGCATCCCGAGAGATGCCGACAAAATGCCCTTGCCGAGCGAGGATATTACCCCTCCGGTCACAAAAATATGTTTCACATTTTTCGGTCGAGCCATGAAACCGTCCGTCCTTGATTAAAAGTTTAATTATTGCTCTGCCTTGTGAGAGCCGTCACAGAAAGGAACGTTCTGCGAACGGCCACAAGCGCATATTGCTACTGTTTTTTCCTCGTCGATTTCAACGGATACAGGATGAAATTCACTTCCTTTATGCGATCCGTCACAATAGGGCAGCTTTTCTGAGCGACCGCAGGTACAATAATATTTTGTACCCGGCTTCTCCGTAATGATATAAGGTTTTTTCTTTTCCATAGTTCCTCCAAAGGGTTTCGTGTGACTACACAAAGAGATCAATCTGTCCATCAGGATCTTCCAACGGCAACTCACCCTCAGTCTCCTCATCGCTCTTCGGCACTCTTGCAAGGGCAGAGATGACATCCCCGGCCATCAGCCTGACAAGCCTCACCCCTGAAGTATTCCTGCCGGTCAAACGAATATCGGAGACATGCTGACGATTGACGATGCCATGTGTCGTAATAATGATCAGATCATCATCATCATTAACATCAAGCAAGCCAATAAGCGCACCAACCTTCTCGTGAGCCTTGAGCGTAATGACTCCGCGTGCACCTCGCCTCGTCAAGCGGTAATCCTCCACACGACTTCTCTTGCCAAAACCGTTGTCGGTAACAGCAAGCAGCGCCGTATCAAAACGCTTGGTGGTCACCATTGAAATACACTTCTCACCCTCATCAAGCGTGATACCCTTGACGCCCATCGCGGTACGACCCATTGCACGAATTTCAGCCTCAGGAAAGCGTACCACAAAGCCGGAACTCTTGGCCAGAATAATCTGATGATCGCCATCAGTCAGACGGGCATCAAGCAGCTCGTCCTGCTCATCAATGGTAATGGCTGCAATACCGTTCTTTCTTGGATGAGAAAAATCTTCGAGAGCTGTTTTTTTGACGATACCATTGGTCGTCGCCATAACAATAAAGCCTGGCTCGTCAAAATTACGAATATTAATATAGGCCCTGATTTTTTCACCCTGCTGCAACTCCATGATATTAGCCAGCGCCCGACCCCTTGCCGCACGTCCAGCCTCAGGAATTTCATGCACTTTCAACCAGTGACACCGGCCCCTGTTGGTGAAGAAGAGGATATAATTGTGTGTAGAGGCAATAAACATGTGCTCGACAAAATCGTCATGCTTCGCCTGTGCCCCCGTCACACCCTTTCCACCCCGTGCCTGGCGGCGGTAGCCTGAAACCGGGAAGCGCTTGATAAAGCCCTCATGAGTAATGGTAATGACCACATCCTCTTGAGCAATCATATCTTCAATGGAGAAATCGCCCTCCTGCGGCACAATTTCAGTCCGGCGGGCGTCACCGTAAACCTCCCTGACCTTCAGCAACTCTTCGCGGATAATCTGC
>CAILXB010000287.1 GCA_903838025.1 uncultured Chlorobiaceae bacterium | reverse complement strand
TGATGCAAGGCTTGCTGCGGCCAGCGGCGCAGGATTTCAGGTTACCGAAGCAGAGGTTAAAGAGGTGCAAAGCGAGTTGACAGACGATGAGTTAGACGCGGCGGCGGGGGCAAGAGGGTGGCTGTTCGGGTGGAGTGGGGGGGTGGTAGTGTGTTGAAAGAGTCCACACCTTCGGTCAACCCCGTTCGTGGGGCACGTTTTTGCCAGGGTACCTTTGCTCTGCCGGAGTGGTCATAAACCGCCCCGGCATCAGGGTTGAACCGTGGCCCCGGTGATGTGAAGATGTTTCAGAACATAGACCCAGTATTTGGTGATACCGCCTTTGTATGATACCATACCATCCAAACCGCCATGGAGCCAGCGGTGCCATCGGATGACGTACTGCCAAAGTCTCTGGATTGAGGCTTCTCGCTCATAAAGCCGGCGAGCACGTTCCATAAGGCGATGCAGGCTTACCACCGAAGGACGGAGCTTGCGGTTTGGATGGATCTGGTAGCTTTATAGATTACAAAAATTACTACAATCACAAGCAGGAAAGCGTGATACCAGCCATCACTCAAACCTCCTGCGCTATGGCCGTTATGGCTGGACGACCCTCTTCACCAGCTCTCTTTTTCTCCGGTGAAATATCCCGATATCCTCGGGTTTCCTTTTTGTCAAGACCCAGGCTGAGCACCGATTCGCAGATCTCCTTGCTTCTGAAGGCATCAATATAGGCTTCGAGGTGTTGCGTGAGATTATCCCTGTAGGGAGAGCAAAACTCCGTCCCCTCTTCACCAAACTGTTTTGCCCGCAACCGCTTGTTGGCACATCCGCCGCCGCAGATGGGAAGCACAGTACACTCCCGGCAGTCAGGGTCATTGTAGGCATCGGTGCCTATAGAGTAGCTTGCTTGAAGTGCCGGGTTGGTGATGGGGTCATTTTCATGAATGGTACCGATGACCATATCAGGTTTGCCGACATCCTCCCAGCACTGGTAGAGCTCTCCTTCAGGACCGACCACAAAACCCTGATGCGTTGTAGCTACGCAGATACTGTCGAGATTGCCTGATGGATAAAAGCTTCCTCTGGCCTGGTGGCCACCCTGGCGGTGTGTGTTGAAGGTGAACTCTGTCCACTCCTGCAGGTCGAGGCTGCAATTATGATCGTAGTGGTGATCAATGCTCGTATTAACATGGCCTGCATAAACCGTGAGTTTTTTCCCCTTGAATCGCTCCCGCAGCGCTGCACGCAGGGCAAAGAACTGATCCTGGTTGGTTTTGTCGATATTAACCCGGATAGCGCAGGTGCCCTCATAGTTCGAGTTCATGAGGGCATCCACGTTTGCAAGAATGCGCTGAAAGGTTGGCCCACCTCCGGCAAGCACCCTGCGTGTGTCGTTCACCTCCTCGGAGCCGTCAAGTGTAATCTGAATAGAGTTGATCTTGAGGTCGTTGAGCCGGGCGATCTTTGCGCTGTCGAGCAGATAGCCATTAGTCACCATACCAGCTCCCTCAAAATCAACATCCAGTGCCTTGATCTTTTCGGTAATGTCGCAAATGATGTCAAAGGCAAGAAGAGGCTCTCCGCCGTACCAGGCAATGGAGAGATGACGAATATCTTTGTAACCTTTGATGAAGCAGATCAGACGATCGACGCTCTCGGGCGACATGGCGCTGGACTCACTCTGGCTGTGCTCAAAGCAGTAGGGGCAGCGAAAGTTGCACTGCAAGGTTGGGCAGATCGTGAGCCCGAGTCGTGAAGTGTCGAAACAGAGGGCGTGCCGCTGGTACTGGCGGGCAAGAAGCAACCGGCTCTCCTCACCGCTCTCTACCATCGCCTTGTTCCGGCGCAACAGTGTCAGAAAGTCGCTCTCTGTGGCAGCATCAGGTTCAAGATTGCTGTCACGAAAGCGTTCCATGGCCTCATAGTGTGCCGAGTCGAGTTCAAGCAGCGTGTTCGTGAGTGCGTTGTAGAGAAAACCACCGAATCGCTGCAACTGAAAGAGAGTGTTGTAGCGTGACCAAAGCATATTTTTCCTTTTGGTAAAAAAAGTTTACTTGTATTTGGGCACCAAATCCATCCTGCCCGAAAACTCCGCCCCTCGGCGGTCAGCCTGCAGTAACAGCTTTTCAATCAATTCGATACGAGTTTGCTGCTCGTTTTTCATGGCGTATGGAGAGGTTGCTTCATCGTGACAATCCGGAGAATTCCAATATACTAAAGTTGAGCTGGCCCGGCAGGCAGAAAGTGGCTGAGTTTAAGTTGATAATCTGACCTGTTCATGCAGCGGAAAGACGCTGCCCCTCTTTTACCTTTAACTCTTCCGGTCTGTTTGTTCTACTTTTTATTGACGATAAAAACCTTGTCCTCTTTGAGACGGCACTCTCCGCCGAGAAAATTGCCTTTTTCGTAGCGTATGCTGTAGCCAAGCTCTTTTATGGCGCGTTCGAGCAGGGTGAGTTGTGCTGTTTTTTTCATACAGAGCTCTCAGCCGGGCCTTCAGTAGCGCTTATGCCTCTCATTCTGGGGTCAAGGGCGTCGCGGATACCATCGCCAATCAGGTTGAAGCAAACCACGGTGGTCAAGATGGCAATACCGGGGAAGGTTGAAATCCACCAGTAGTTTAAAAGGCTGTCGCGCCCTTCATTGATGATGTTGCCCCAGCTTGGTGTTGGCGGCGGAACACTGAGTCCGAGAAAGGAGAGTCCGGCTTCGGCCAGAATAATGGTGCCTATCCGCAGTGTTGCGGCTATAATGACCGGGGTGAGGGTGTTGGGGGCAAGGTGGCGGAAGATAATTCTCATGCTTGAAAGGCCAAGGGATTTTGCTGCGAGGATAAACTCCTGCTCCTTGAGCGAAAGTACCTGGCTTCTGACAATCCTTGCAACTCCCATCCATCCGGTAAAAGAGAGGGTAATGACGATAAGGTAGATGGAGTTGCCGAAAGTGGCAATGATGATGAGTATGAGAAAGAGTGTTGGAAAGGCGATGAGAATATCAACAATTCGCATCATGATGGCATCAATCCAGCCTCCGAAATAGCCTGATGTGACTCCGATAACGGTACCGAGGGTTACGGAGATCAAAGCGGCAAGAAAGCCGATGGAGAGTGATATTTTTGAGCCGTAGATGACCCGGCTGAGAATGTCGCGTCCGTACTGGTCTGTTCCAAGAATGAACGTGCGTTTAATGGCGATATGGCGGCTTTCGCCTCCTGCCAGTTCCCCGAGGGAGATCGTTTTGGTACGCATACCCTGACGGTAGATGACGTTGTTGCCTTCAATGCGGTATTCGTCAACAAAGCGGATGGCGTTGGGTTCGTTGCGTGTTTTCAGAAGCTGAAAATCGCTGATGAGGCTGTTTGCCAGATCGACGGTTGTTCCGCTTCCTTGTTGCATCGGTATGATCAGGTTTTTTGGCTGCCGGAGTATTAGAGCCTCAAGGCGCGTGAGGGGAGGCTGATAGGCGGTGACCAGAAAGTCCTGCTGGTCATAAGGGCTGAAGGGTGCAATAAAGGGTGCAAGGAATGCTGCTGAGCAGAGGATAAAGATAATGGCTGAAGCGTAGAGGGCTATGGTGTAGCGCATGAAGGCCCTGAGGCTTATTTTGCCAAGACTCATCTCATCACGGTGTTGTTCGCTCTTTTTTTTACGGATTGATTTCCATGCAAGGAGTGCCAGAATAATTGGTACAGTAATTAGGTAGATAGCCGCAATCCAGAATTCGAGGATCTCTGCCGAAAAGATCTCCCAAAAAGATTCCGGTGCTGAGAAAGCGAGCGCTGTTGCAATAAAAAGAGAGTGGAAACTGATCAGCACAAGATCTGCCCGGAGAAGCAGGATGAGCAGAAAAAGAGTGAGAGCGCTCAGCAGAAAAAAAGTCACTCCTTTTTTCTGTGATTTTTTTTGCCCTGCGCCGTGTAGGGCGTTCTGCAGGGATGTTGGTGTGCTGCGATCTGTTTTCAAGCTCTTGGTGGCTATCGGTTAATGTTGTCTTCTGGAACCAGAAAAAGCTGCTTTTCGAAAAAGAAAAGCAGCTTTGCATGGCAAGATACCGGTTTTGTCAACAGAAGTTGGAACGCTCTCAGCTTGCTGTTGTTGGAGCCGCTTCGACAGTGGCGTCTGCTGTTTTCGATGGAAGAACAGTAATGACTGGAGCGTCAGGATTATCCATGATCTGAAGACCTGCGTAGGCATCCATCGGGATTTCCTTGACGTGGATTGAATGTCCGATTTCAAGTGCAGTAACATCGACAACAAGGTGATCGGGCATATCTTCCGGTTTGCCTTTGATGGTCAGGGCGTGGAGAATAATCAGTATTTTTCCGCCTTTTTCAACGCCAGCACTCTCACCGGAAACAGCAACCGGGACTTCAAGTTCAATAATTTCATCGGCAGAGAAGAGCTGAAAGTCGGTGTGAATAATCCGATCGGTTACCGGGTGAAATTGAACCTCTTTAATAAAAGAGCGTTTGATTTTGCCATCGGGGAACTGAAGATCGATAATATGTGACTCAGCAGAGTGTACCAGTTTTTTGAGTGCCAGTTCATTGACGCTTACAGCAACGGTCTCTTCGCCCTTATGATAGATCACTGCGGGTACAATGCCGCTTAAACGAAGCCTTTTGGCATCGTTCTTTTTGATGATGCGAGGTGTTACACCTAATACAATTGTTTCCATGCTCTTCCTTTATCTCTTTTATCGCTTGTGTTTAATGAAGATTCGTAAGTTTTTCGATGATATTTTTACTGTCGAACAGGCAACTGACAGAATCATCTTCATAAATACGCTTGATAGCTTCGCCGAAGA
>CAILXB010000286.1 GCA_903838025.1 uncultured Chlorobiaceae bacterium | reverse complement strand
TACCGCCATTTTATGACGTTTTCTCTTTTTTCCGCAGGGCATATAGTAAGTGTCTTTCCTCTTGTTTTAAAGGCAGATAATATAAGAACTTTTTTCCAAGATGCAAACTAATATTCATACTCTTTTAAAGAACAGTGCATTTTTTGTTCCAAGGCTTGTTCAGGCATTCATGTATTTGAAAAAATCCTTGTTGTCTTTGGTGTCCATCATTTTTTCACGCATGAACTCCATACACTCAATCGGGTTCTTGTCGGCCAGGTACTTTCTCAGCAGCCAGGTTCTGGAGAGCTCTTCCTGTGAAAAGAGCAGCTCTTCTTTACGGGTACTGGAACGAAGAATATCAATGGAGGGGAAGATACGGCGCTCGGAGAGGCGGCGATCGAGCAGAAGCTCCATATTGCCCGTACCCTTGAACTCTTCGAAAATGACATCATCCATGCGTGAACCGGTATCAATCAGCGCTGTGGCAATAATGGTCAAACTTCCACCCTCCTCAATATTGCGAGCCGCTCCAAAAAAACGTTTTGGTTTGGTGAGGGCATTGGCATCAATACCGCCCGAGAGAATTTTTCCTGAATGAGGGATGATGGTATTGTGGGCCCTTGCAAGTCGGGTAATGGAATCGAGCAGTACCACCACATCACGACCAACCTCCACAAGCCGTTTGGCCTTTTCGAGCACCATGTCGGCCACCAGAACGTGGCGTTCCGGATCCTCATCAAAGGTGGAACTCACTACCTCTGCAGGCACACTGCGGGCCATATCGGTCACCTCTTCAGGTCGCTCATCAATGAGCAGCACAATAAGGTAAACCTCCGGGTGATTTTTGATAATGGCATTTGCAATCATCTGCAGCAGCATGGTTTTACCGGTTTTCGGCTGCGCCACAATCAAACCTCTCTGCCCTTTGCCAATGGGGGTAAAGATATCCATGATACGACCACATACCTCCGACTGCTTGGTCTCAAGCTTGAGACGTTCACGTGGAAAAAGTGGCGTCAGATTTTCGAAATAAGGCCGTTCACGGGTAATTTCAGGATCGTTACCGTCAATCGTATTGATCTTCAAGAGAGCAAAAAAACGCTCACCCTCTTTGGGTGCCCGAACCTGTCCGGAGACGGTGTCGCCGGTACGCATATTGAAACGCTTAATCTGCGACGGGGAGACATAAATATCGTCAGGAGAGGAAAGATAGTTGTAGTTAGCTGAACGCAAAAAGCCATACCCTTCCGGTATAACTTGCAGAACACCGGTGTTAACCATGACATTGCCGCTGTCAGAATCGGTATTCTTCTGTGACTGCGCCTCAATAATCTTGAAAATCAGCTCCTCTTTGCGCAGACCGGCAGCCATGACACCAAGCTCTTTGGCCAGTACGTGCAGTTCAGAAACCTTTTTTTTCTGGAGCATATTGATGTCCAGACCTTTAAAAACCGGATTGTTCGACATTGTGATTGTGTTCAACGCTTGTTATGTAAAAAAGCAACAGCAAAAAGAAGAAAAAGCAGTTCCCCCCTGCAAGGGAGTCGCACGCCAAGAGAGCAAATGCCACAATTCATCATCAGAGAATTACCTGTCAAGGCTTCATCAGCTACCATTGCAAGCCGCGAAAAAGGGCGATGACAGGGGAAAACTCTCTCTACATGGAAAAAGGGATAAGCACAGCAAGGAATTATGGAACGGATGTTCCCTGTTCATAAACGAAGAATTTGAGTAGCTTTGACAAAATATAAAAAAAATCAATAAAAAAATGCTCTTCACCGTAGTTCCTGTGCATCATGTTTCTGCTGCAAGAAGATCACCAACAAGATAAAATGAGCCTGTCACAAGAATCACATCATCAGTTTCAGCTTTTTCAAGGAGATACGCGAGCCCCTCTCGACCGGTCGTACACGCTCTGGCCTCCCCCCCCTCTTCAAGACACAATGATCTGAGTGTTTCTGCTGGAACGCTTCGTTCTGAGGGTATATTGACCATAACAAAAGTGCAGTCGAGGCGAAGAAGCTCACGGATAATCGCCCTCGCATCCTTGTCTGAAGCGAGACCGAGAAGAACATGCATTCGACGGTAGCGATGCCGAAATGAACAGAGCGTATTGACCGTTGCACGCATCCCTGCAGGATTGTGTGATACATCAAGAAAGAGTGCGGGATGCGTACCGATACACTCAAGCCTTGCACGGTATCCGGTCTGCAATAACCCTTCAAGGCCTGCCGCGATATACTCCGGAGCGATTCCGGCATGTTCGGCAACCATGACAGCGAGAGAGAGTGTGGAAGAGTGAAACGACCCCGTCAGTGGCGCCGTCAGTGCGGAATAGTGGCGAGACGCTGTTGTAAGCTCAAACTCAATCATTCCCGGCTCAACTGAGGTGATCCGACAAACCGAATCTTTTCCAGCAACAAAAAGTGGAGCATTGCACTCTTCGGCCATCAGCTCTATTGCTCGAAAGGCATCGGGCTCAGTGACTGCAGTGAAGACCCTGCTCTCTGGCTTGATAATGGCAGCCTTTTCGGCGGCAATCAAGGCGAAAGTTTCGCCCAGCCAGTCGGTATGATCAAGAGCGATTGTTGTAATCACCACATAATCGGAATCCACCACATTGGTTGCATCAAGCCGCCCTCCCATACCGGTCTCAATAATGGAAACTTCTACACCTTCATCAGCAAACCAGGCAAAGGCAATGGCTGTTGTGGCCTCAAAAAATGTGGCCTTGCTGGCAAGAACCGCGTCGCTGAAAAGTGAACAGTAGTGGGCAACACGCTCCCTGGGAATCTGGCGACCATTGATACGGATTCGCTCGGTAAAATCAATTAGATGAGGAGAAGTATAGAGCGCGCACTTTTTGCCTGCTGCCTGAAATATAGAGGCAAGTGCTGCCGCAACGCTTCCCTTTCCGTTAGTGCCAGCAATATGGACAACCAGCCCCAATCGCTTTTGCGGCGAGCCCGCAAGCTCAAGCAGTGAGCGAACACAGTCGAGACCTGGTTTGATGCCGAACCGGTGCAGTGGATAAAGAAAATCGAGAGCTTCCTGGTAGGTCACCGTTATGTGGCTAACTGTTATGAATTGAGAGAAGAGCGGCCTTGATAACCTCTTCGACCGTAAGCCGGGGGGTTTGCTCCGCAATGGCCACAACGGCCTTTTGAGCCATGATTCTCGAAAATCCGAGGGTTACAAGGGCGTTGACCGCATCGTCCCGCAACCGACTCGACGGGATTCCGTCTGAAGAGGCAATAGCGGAAGCGGGAGAGAGTTTCAGAATTCTGTCGCGCAAATCGAGAATAATTTTTGCCGCAGTTTTCTTTCCAACCCCGGTGATACCGTAGAGGCGTTCCGGGGAATCAGCCAGAATAGCTTCATGAATATCCCGAACGGAGAGCCCCGAAAGAAGCGCAAGAGCAATCTTTGGCCCCACACCCGTGGCAAGCAGAAGCAACCGGAAGAGTTGGCGCTCCTCCTCCCTTGAAAAGCCATAAAGCTGCAAGAGATCTTCCCTCACAACAAGATGCGCAAAAAGGAGGACTTCACTGCCCTGCTCGGGCAACTGGCGATGGGTGGTTGCGGAAATCAGCAGTTGATATGCAATACCGGAAACCTCGACAACCGCCTCTTCTGGCAAGAGTGAAGCAAGCTTGCCGCGAAAATATGCAAACATGAAAGAGTGTATGGAAACCCGGCAGGAAAGGCTTTGAGAGAGTTCTCTCAGCAGCTTTTCGAAGCCGGATGTCAGACAATGAAGATTACGTTAGGCCAAGCCGGAAAAATTCCGAAAGCTTAGTCGACCTTCCCATAACTGTTCATAAGACGCGTCAACTGTGACTTCTTACGGGACGCCTTGTTGGGATGAATGTAATTCTTTACCCCAAGACGATCAATTTTCTGTACTGCTGAGCGGTAGGCCACTTCGACTGCTGCCTTGGCTGCACTGGTATCAATCAGTTTCTGCATGGTTTTGACAAGAACCTTCATCTCTTTTTTTCTTGCTCTGTTCCTGGCATTTCTTCTTTCTGACTGCCGCAATCTTTTCTCAGCCGATTTGTGTAAAGGCATATAAGGAGCTGTTAGGATAATGTAGTGTTGAATAACAAAAGACATATAATATAGAAGAAACAAAGAAAAATTCAAAAGAATTTTCTCTGCCTCCCAGCCTCTGAATGCAGCCTCTCAGAGCCACACACTCTCTGTTCCTGCCACCGCCTTTCAGTCTTGCACTCAAAAATCAACACCCTTTTTCTTATATTGGGCAAAATTTTAACCACCGTTATGGAGCTTTTATGAGTCTGATGATCAGCGTTTCAGGGATAAGGGGATTTGTCGGCGAAAGCCTGACCCCAAAAAATCTTACTGCATTTGCCATGGCCTTTGCCACCCTGATGTTTCGCCAGAGAGAGAGGCGTGGGGGAAGCCTGGTTGAACAACGGCCAAAGATTGTCATAGGCCGCGATACCCGGCCAACAGGCAAAGCCATCAGCGACCTGGTCAGCAACACCTTGCTGCTTTGCGGATGCGATGTTGTTGATCTTGGTATTGCCACAACTCCTACCGTTGAAATTGCCGTTCCGGGCGAACATGCCGACGGTGGGCTGATCATTACGGCTTCACACAACCCCGTTGCATGGAATGCGCTAAAAATGCTCAACCACCAGGGAGAATTTCTCAGTGCGGTCGATGTTGATGAGCTGCTCGCCATCGCTGACCAGGAGCTTTTTGTAACTGCTCACTGGGACACGATCGGCACGCTTTCGAGCAATGAACTCTATGGTGCCCTCCATATCAAAAAGGTACTTGAGCTACCCTGCATTGATACCACCGCTATTGCAAAAGAGCAGTTCCGGGTACTTGTTGACTGCGTGGAAGGGGCGGGATCCTCAATTATTCCCAAGCTTTGCCAGGAACTTGGTATTAAAAACATTGTCGAAGTTGCCTGCGGCGGCAGCGGGCTCTTTCCACGAAACCCTGAACCCATTGAGGAAAATCTTTCATCCACCATCGCCGCGCTCAAGCATAGTGACTGCGATTTTGCCCTGATCGTTGATCCTGATGTTGACCGCCTTGCCCTGCTCTGTGAAGATGGCTCACTCTTTGGAGAGGAGTATACCCTCATCGCCTGCGCTGATTTTTACCTGAAATACAACAGCGGGCCGGTGGTCAACAATCTTTCAAGCAGCCGAGCTTTGCGTGATATTGCCGCCAAATACAGCGTAGCCTCCTACAGCGCAAAGGTTGGTGAAGCCAATGTCAGTGAAATGATGAAAGAGGTGCAGGCCGTCATAGGCGGTGAAGGCAATGGAGGGGTCATCCTTCCCGAACTGCACTACGGACGGGACGCCCTGGTTGGTATCGCACTTATCGTCCAGGCATTCACTCTCTGGCGCAATGAAAACCGGGGCGGCACACTTTCGCAGTTCCGCCGTCATTTTCCTGACTATGTGATGTCGAAACAAAAAATTGAACTCGGTTCAACAAGCCGTGCCGCGCTTGCAACACTCCTGACCGACATTGCCAGCCACTACCATAACGCTGCAGCAAACTGGCTGGACGGACTGAAACTTGATTTTGCCGACAGTTGGGTGCATCTGCGACCCTCCAATACGGAACCTATTGTAAGAATCTATGCCGAGGCACCCTCGCAAGAGCGGGCAGAAGCGCTGGCCAGCGAGCTGAAACAGAACATTGAACAAAGAGTTGCTCGACTTGGGAGCGCCGGAAAGCATGAGTAACAACCCGGCAAAAAAAAGCTTCCGCCCGCAGCAGGATGATACCCTGCAAAAAGGAAAAAAACGTTCGGTTGACCGCTACATCGTCTCTCGCCTTTTGAGTTATATCAAGCCCTACAGGAAGCTTGTTACTGCGGCCATAGCCATCACCATCGCAGGCTCTTTTCTTGGCCCGCTGCGGCCCTATCTGACAAAGATTGCCATCGACAACTATATCGCCCACGGCAATCTCAAGGGTTTGGCTGTTGTCAGCATTATTCTTGCAGCCGCCATCCTGCTTGACGGCATTAAGCAGTTTATCACCACCTGGATGACCCAGATTATCGGCCAGAAGGCGGTCTTCGACATCCGGATGGATATTTTCCGCCACCTGCAAAAGCTGCCCGCAAGGTTCTTTGACCGAAACCCCATCGGACGGCTGATCACCCGGACAACAAGCGATGTTGAGTCACTGAACGAGATGCTTTCAAGCGGCATCATCACCATTCTTGGCGACCTGCTCCAGCTCTTTTTTATCGTAGTACTTATGGTATGGATCGACTGGCAGTTGACCCTTATCGTTCTCAGCATTCTTCCCCTGATGATCTGGGCTACCATTGTCTTCAAAAACAGTGTCCGGATTGCCTTCCAGGATGTGCTCACCCATCAGGCACGGCTCAACACTTTTTTTCAGGAACATCTCACTGGCATGAGCATTGTCCAGCTCTTTAACCGTGAAAAACGCGAAGCACAAAAATATGCGGTCATCAACGCCGATCACCGCGATGCCAACATCCGTACCGTTTTCTCGTTCTCCATCTATTATCCCCTGATTGAAACACTGAGTTCGGCTGCTGCCGGGCTGGTCATTTGGTACAGCGGCGTCCGGGTGCTCAAAGCCGACCTCACCATTGGAGTGGTCATCTCTTTTGTCCAATATATTTGGCTTTTTTTCCGCCCACTGCAGCATCTCTCCGACCGCTTCAACGTTATTCAAAATGCCATTGCAAGCTCAGACCGCATTATCCGCCTGCTCGATGAAAAAGAAGGGATAGAAGATCCTTCAACAAAAGTGCAGATCAAGAGCTTCCGGGAGAGCATTGAGTTCAAGGATGTCTGGTTCGCTTATGAGAGTGAAAACTGGGTGCTGAAAAATATCTCCTTTACCATCCGCCGTGGAGAAAAGATCGCCATTGTCGGTGCCACCGGAAGCGGAAAAACCACTATGATCAATATCCTCTCCCGACTCTACCCCTTCGCAAAAGGGTCGGTGACTATTGACGGCATTGAACTGCAGAAAATTGCGGAACACTCTGTGCGGAAACTGATTGGTGTGGTGATGCAGGATGTCTTTCTCTTCTCCGGCACCATAGGCGAAAACCTCGCCTTCGGCAATCCTGACGTCTCGGATGAGGAGTTGCGAGAAGCGGTGAAAATTGTCGGAGCTGACCGATTTATAGACCAGCTCCCCGGCGGTTACCAGTACAGAGTGCTCGAAAACGGCACGGGTCTCTCTTCCGGGCAGAAGCAGTTGATCGCCTTCGTCCGGGCGCTCCTCTACAATCCCGAAATTCTGGTGCTCGATGAGGCTACCAGCTCGGTTGACACCGAAACGGAAGGCCTTATTGATGCGGCAACGGCCCGCCTGATGAGTGAGCGCACCTCCATCATCATTGCCCACCGGCTTTCAACCGTCCAGAAAGCCGACAAAATTATTGTGTTGCACAAAGGGGTAATTCGGGAGAGCGGCAACCATCAGGAGCTGCTCGCAAAAAGAGGGCTCTACTACAAACTCTACCTGCTGCAGCACCCCGAACAGACTCTCATCCCGGGAGCGCAGTAACCCGCTACAGACTGCTGTCGCGAAGCACACTGATCGGCTCCAGCTTAGCAGCCTTTGCTGACGGAAGAATGGCCGAAAGTGTGCTGATGAGAACCGTAACACCTATGATTATAAGAAAATAGAGCGGATTATAGGACATACTGAAGCCCGTTTTGGTCAGTGGCCCCTGTGAACTCTCGATGGGCAAACTGGCAAAAATGTTGATGGAGCCAATGGCGAGCACGCCCCCGACAAGTGCGCCAACCAGGCCCACCAGAAACCCCTCAAGCACAAACATGCCGACAAGCTGCAACGCCGAAAATCCGAACGACTTCATGATGGCAATGTCGCGACTCTTTTCAAAGACCGTGGTCACCAGAATATTGGCCACACCGAAGCCTGACACAACACCGACAAAGGCCACCAGAGAGAAAACGATGGCACCGATACGGGCAAAAAGGGAGAGAATGCCCGCATTTTCCTCCTGCCAGGTGAGGCAGTGATAACCGGTAATGCGCTCCAGTTCCCTGGCCAGCGGGGCGTTGTTGAGCGGATCGGCCACTTTGAGCGCAATACCTGAAACCTTGTTGTCCGGCATCCCTTCAATAATCTGGCCAAGCTTGAGCGACACAAAAACACTGTTATCGACTGCATTGACACCAGAAAAAAAGATTCCGGCTACCTTGCACTGCCGACTATGTCCAGAAGCGGGAATAATGACCACCTGATCATTCAACTGGAGCTTCATATCCCGAGCCACCGTTCGGCCCACAAGCAGGGCATTGGACGTTTTTTCAAACATGGCGATATCACCCTCTGTCAGCTTTTTTATAATTCCACTGATAGCATCCTCCCGCTCAATCAGCACTCCCTTGAGCAGCAAGGGCTGATTGCGGTTTCCCTTGACTGCCATAACCTGTGAAACAACATAAGGCGAGGCGGCAAGCAGCTCTTTTTCGTACTCTGGAGAGCCAAACACCGCAAGAAGCTGACGATAATTTCGCACCTCCTCCCGCTCCTGCTTCTTGATATTGTCATCAACAAAGGCAACAGAAGAGAGGTGCTCTTTTTCAAACAAATTGACCGGCATGGGGCTCATGCTCTCCCCTTTTACCGTTATATGGGGCGCAACATTCACAATGGTCTCAACAAAAGAGTCGAGCAACCCCCTCGTAAGCGAGTTGGTCGTAATCAGCACCATGGTACTCACCGCCACTCCGAAAATAGTGGTCAGGGTCTGACGGCGACGTCCCAGCAGATGGCGCAGGGCGATGGAGAAGAGGGTTTTCAGCATAAAAACAGTCAAGGAACACTTATTGGCTATACCGCTTGTTGTGAAGAATTTTTAACTCTTATGCTTTTTATTTTTTCAAAAAACAGAGCCCGATTTTTTTCTCCCAAATGAAACAATCATAGTGTCGTAGTACATTACTAACGCCAAAGATAATCACAAGCAAGTAGAATGCCAAAGTTGCTCTCAGCCCCGTCCTGCGCCAGCTCAACCCCAAGCGCAAAGACCATACAGGTAACAAGCGCAGCACGCCACTCAAAAACAACGTAAAAAAGGTGAAGCCATCTCTTCTGTTGTTGTGTACTCACGAATATGATATATATTGCTGAACTGAATTTTATAACATCCAGCATCAAGGTATCCTGCAAAAAAACTATCCGTGGAGGCATGAACGACAGAACAGACAATACAATAGTAAAGCGGAAGCATAGTCATGTCGATATCTGCCTGCATGGTGATGTAGCCTTTGAGGGAAACACGACAGGATTCGAGCGGTTCAAGTTTGAGCATAATGCCCTGCCGGAGATAGCTTTCCGCGATATAGAGCTCTCAACAACCTTTCTCGGCAGAAAGATTGGCGCTCCGCTGATGATCTCGTCAATGACGGGTGGCTACAGCGAGGCTGCAACGCTCAATCGGCAGCTTGCAGAAGCGGCTGAGCATTTTAATATTCCTCTTGGAGTTGGAAGCATGCGACAGGTGCTTGACAACCATTTGTATCGCGAGAGCTTTGCCATTGTGCGAAAATATGCTCCGACTGTGCAGATTTTTGCAAACATCGGTGCGCCTGAGATTGCAACGAAGCTAACGAAGAGCAACATCACGACCATGCTGGAGCTTCTGAAAGCTGACGGGCTGATTGTTCACCTGAATGCTGCGCAGGAGCTCTTTCAGCCTGAAGGAAACACTGATTTTCGCCATGTGCTTGAACAGCTTACTCTGCTCACCGCCACCATTCCCGTACCGGTTATTGTCAAGGAGGTTGGGTGCGGTATTTCGGCATCTGCCGCCCGTCAACTCATAGAAGCTGGCGTCAAGGTGATTGATGTGGCCGGAGCGGGAGGCAGCAGTTGGCAAAAAGTTGAAGAAATACGCTATACACGCCAATACGGCAAGGAAAACCGTTTCAGCCTCCCTGCTATCGAAGAGCTGCTGAACTGGGGAATTCCTACGGCAAAGTGTCTTCTTGATATACAAGCGCTTAAACGGGAGAGGCCCGACTTCAGCGTCATTGAAATCATTGCTTCGGGCGGAATCCAGTCGGGCACGGACATTGCAAAATCCCTTGCACTGGGAGCGCAACTGGCCGCCTCGGCGCGTCATATCCTTAAAGCTCTGCATGAAGGAGCTCTTGAAGAGACTCTTGCATCCTGGCTGAACGATCTCAGGGCAGTGATGTTCCTGACTGGAGCCGCCACAATAGAAGAGCTTCGACATAAACCCCTTATCACCAAACCATGAGCGATATCACCATGAATGAAGTCTTGACGCAGGAACTTGTCGAAAAAAAGTACAATCTCCACCTGTCGAAAATCAATGATGCTCTCGGAAAATGTTTCAGCAAACAGAGTCCGCTCACCCTTTACGCACCAGCTAAATATATTCTTGAGGGAAATGGCAAGAGAATTCGACCCTTTCTTACCCTGCTTGCCTCGGAAGCGGTGTGCGGTTCTTCGGAAGATGCCCTAAAGGTCGCCTTGGCCGTTGAAATCCTGCATAACTTTACACTGATTCATGACGATATTATGGACCAGGCTGAGCTCCGCCACGGCAGACCGACCGTTCACAAAAAGTGGAACACTAATGCAGCGATTCTATCGGGAGACATGATGATTGCTTACGCCTACGAACTTGCCCTGCAGTCAAAAAGCAAACGGCACAGCGAACTTGTCCATATTCTCAACGATGCCAATATCACGATTTGTGAGGGGCAGGCACTCGACATGGAACTCGAAGAGCGACATGACGCCACAATAGCCGACTACATCGACATGATTGCAAAAAAAACCGGTCGCCTTATTTCTGCCGCACTTGAAGCCGGTGGTGTTGCCGGCAATGCAACGGATGAGCAGTTGCGGAGTCTGGTACTTTTCGGTGAAAAAATTGGTCGTGCGTTCCAGATACAGGATGATTATCTCGACATTATGGCTGAAAACGGAAAGTCGGGCAAGATGGCTGGCGGCGACATCATTAACGGCAAAAAAACCTACCTCCTGCTCCGCTCTCTCGAACTGACGACGGGCACAGAACGTGACCTCCTGCACTCCATTATCGTCAACAAAGGAATTGGAGCCGAAAGGGTTCCTGAAGTGAAAGCTATTTATGAACGCTGTGGTGTGCTTGAAGAGACCGCCTCACTGATCAACCGTACGACCGAAGAGGCGCTCACGGCAATTGAGGGGTTGCCTTATGCAGAGGGGAGAGAGCATTTGCAAGGATTTGCCAGCATGTTAATGAAAAGGGACTTCTAACCATGGACGAGCGGATGCTGTTGCTTGCCTTGACCCTCATCCCGGGTATCGGCTCTGCAAGAATCAAGGCAATAACCGCTCACCTGCATGGCAGGCTGGGGGATGTGCTCCATTTCGGGATGAATGATCTTATGGAGATACCCGGAATTGGAGAATCTCTGGCCCGACAGGTTCACCATTTTCTTCACAATGCCTCAATAAGAAATGAGGCTCTGGCAAGTGCAGAAAAACAGATGACTGACCTGCTGCGCCTCAATGGAGAGTTGATTACCATTCTTGACACCTCCTACCCTTCACTCCTGAAAGAAATTTATGACCCGCCACCCTGCCTTTTTGTGCGGGGAAAACTTCCCGATGCAAACCAGCTCGCCCTGGCGATTGTAGGGACGAGATATGCCTCGCACTATGGCAAACAGGTTACCACACTGCTTTGCCGTGACTTGGTGAACTGTGGAGTTGCCATCTTCAGTGGACTGGCCTACGGTATTGATATGGCAGCACATACGGCAACTCTTGAAAACGGCGGTATAACCGTTGCCGTTCTTGCAAGTGGCGTCGATACCATCTATACCGACCCGAAAGGCAAGCTCTGGCCAAAAATTATTGAGCGAGGTGCACTCATCTCGGAGGAGTGGCTGGGCTCAGAACTCTCACCTGGAAAATTCCCGAAACGCAACCGCATCATTTCGGGCATCACCTCCGGTACCATTGTCGTCGAATCAGATCTGAAGGGAGGATCGCTTATCACTGCGGCATCTGCCCTCGAGCAGAACCGTGAGGTTTTTGCTGTTCCCGGCAACATCTTCTCCCGAACTTCACGGGGAACAAATCGGCTTATCCAGCAGGGGTCAGCCAAAGCAGTCATGAGCGTTGAGGATATTATCGCTGAACTCGGAGCACAATTCGCGAAAAACTGTTCCAGAACAGCGGCATTGCACAATGAAACGCATGAACCAAACCTTTCCCCAATCGAACAGGCGATTCTGCGGTGCATGGAAAAAGAAGCTGTTCATATTGATGCACTGGCCACGGCATCGGGCATTGATGTCTCCTCGCTTCTGGTCCACCTCTTTGAACTTGAACTGAAAGCGGCTATTGTGCAGCAGCCCGGACAGTTTTTTCAGAAAAAAAACTATCTGACTTAAAAACGATTAAATATCAAGCCTGCTTTTCAGCTTTGTGTAGTTTTTTACCACGGAATTCTTACCTTTGAAATGTATAATTGTAGCCAATTGTTTCTTTAAAAGATATTGATACCTTAACCCGTCAACCTAAACTATCAAATTGATGACTCATTCAAGAAGACTTATGAACATGTCTCGCCGTATCGTTATGGCGGTTGGCTTAAGCATGATGCTCGTTGCCCCCCAATCATTCGCCGCACAGGAATCGAGCAAGGTCAGTGTTGTAGACTCAGGCAAAATTCTGCAGCAGTTGCCTGAAACAAAACAAGCTGAGGCGACCCTGCAGGCAACTGCCGCTCCGTTGCAGAAAGAGCTTGAACGTATGCAGTTAGATTATCAAAAATCGGTCGCAGCATATCGTCAACAGGCCGCTTCCATGACAAAACCAGCGAGAGATGTCAGGGAAAAGGAGCTCGGGATTAAAGGTCGGGCTCTTGAAAAATACCAGCAGGATAATTTTGGGCGTGGCGGTGTTGTTGAAAGGAAACAGCAGGAATTGCTCATTCCAATTCGTCAGAAAGTGCTGGCTGCCGTGGAGTCAGTGGCACAAACGGAAGGATTTACCCTGGTTCTTGAAAAAAATATTGCTATCTATGTAGCACCTGCAAATGATCTCACCTTCAAGGTGATGAACCAGTTGAACATCAAGTAATTATCTCCTGATTTGAAAAGAGTTGCTGTTCTTTTTCTGCTTATGGTTCTGATGATGGCATCGGGATGCGGCAATCCTGTAAAGGAGCGCCGCGCTCCCGAAACCGCCTTTATTGGCCTCAATCATCCCGTACAGGAGAGCTGGACGGTCAGGCTTACCCTTACAAAATCAGGAATACCCCATGAAGTCATTGAAGCCGGACACGGAGCCGAATACAGAACGAATTCCGGCAGTGAACAGCATCTTGACCACGGAGTCCGCCTCACCCTCTTTGATGGCGAAGGCCATGCAAAAACGAGCGTAACAGCCGAAAAGGCTTTGATTCATGACAATCAGGATATTGAAGCCGAGGGGAACGTTATCGTTACCTCTGAAGGTACGGTCATAACAACCGAATATGTCAAGCGTACCGCCAAAGATAAAATGATTCGTTCCAACAGGTTTGTTACTATCAAAAGGGCCAGTGAAACCATTCGGGGAGAGGGCTTTGAAACCGATCAAGCCTTGAAAAGGTACCGGATTTTCCGGGGCAGCGGAGAGGCATTTAAAAAACAATAACGAAGGCGCGTCAGTACACACATGAAATTACACATCCTGAAATCAAAGATCCACAATGCAATAGTAACCAGTGGTGATCTCGAGTATGAAGGAAGCATCACCATCGACAGTGAGCTTCTTGAAATGGTCGACATGATTCCCAACGAAAAAGTTCTTGTTGTTAATAACAATAATGGCGAGCGGTTTGAGACCTATATTATCAAAGGCGATCATGGCTCAAGGGAAATTCAGCTCAATGGAGCCGCCGCCAGGTGCGCCCTGGTTGGAGATGAAATTATTATCATGACCTTTGCCGTCATGGAAGAGAGCGAAGCGAGAAACTACAAGCCCATGGTCCTTATTGTCGATAAAGAGAACAACCCAAAATGCCGTCACCATGTCGGCGAAGCTGATGAAGCGTTATCATGACAGCCCTGCTTCCGTTACATTCCACACCATTCAAACACGACAATGGCACTTGCAATAATCATTATGGCCGCCGGAAAAGGCACCCGAATGCAGTCAGAGCTGCCCAAGGTGCTCCATCAGGCAAATGGACGTCCCCTTCTCGACTATGTGCTCGATACCGCTAACGCTCTTGATCCCGCCAAAACACTCCTTATTGTCGGTCACCAGGCCGATCTGGTCAAAGCATCAGCGGCCCGATACCAGGTAAGCACTGCGCTTCAGGAGCCGCAACTTGGAACCGGTCATGCCGTCATGCAGGCAGAGGCCGCTCTCGGTGATTTTGAAGGTGAAATACTTATCCTCTCGGGAGATGCTCCATTGATCAATGCCCGAACGCTGCATGAGTTGATTGCCTTTCATCGTTCAAAAAATGGTGCCGCAACCGTTTTGACCGCAGAACTTCAGGATCCCACCGGGTATGGACGAATTATCCGCGCAAGCGACAGCGACAATGTTCTGAAAATTGTGGAGCAGAAGGATGCTTCGCAGGAGGAACTTGCCGTCAGGGAGATCAATTCAGGTATTTATCTTTTCAATGCACCATTACTTTTTCAGGCTCTTCGGGAGGTCAATACCAACAATGCCCAGAAAGAGTACTACCTGACCGATGTATTCGGAATCTGCTTCCGAAACGGCAAGAGTGTCTACGCCTTCAAAACTGAGAATGCAGAAGAGATTCTCGGTATCAATACCCCGGAACAACTGATGGAAGCAGAACGACTGCTGCTTCTCCTGCCGGAATAAAAAGCCCCGGAAAAGTGGTGCAAAGCAACGCTTATTTGCGGGTGCGGCGTGATTTTTGGTCTCTCTCTTTGGCTGTTTTTTGACTGCCAGCGGCAACAAGGGCATCTGGAGAAGAGAGATCAATGTCGGCATTCTCCGGCTGGATTCCGCTCTCGTGCATGGAATAGAACTCTACAAGATTGCCGTCAGGATCCATGACAAAAAAGGCTCTGCCCTCCCGGCGATGGGCTGGACGGGTAACAATATGAACCCCGCACTCATCAAGATAGAGCGCCGCTTCATCCACTTCAGCGTCTGAGGCAAGCCTGAATCCAAAATGATCTACACGAATATCGCGTGCATCCGCAGAGCCGGGAGTTTCAGCTTTCACAAGCACAAGCATATCCGACTGAAGACGCAGATAGGTGATATTTGCGCCAACGCGGTGGTCAAGCTTGAGGCCAAGCACAGCGCCATAAAACTCTTCGGCGCTACGCAGGTCATTGACACGAAGAGTGATCTGGTTAATCCCCGTCAGTTTCATCATCTTCTTCAACTTGAACAATCTTTTTCTCTACCGGTTTTTCCACCGTGTAATTGTATTTATGCGCAAAATAGTCAGCAACAGCCTTGTGCGACGACTTTTCACGAACTTCAAACTCAAGACTGATGGCAATCTGTTCCGGAAATACCTTGTCCGATTCAGATTCACTGCTCGGATTGCGAATCATCTCTTTATAGGGAAGAAGCTTGTCTTCAAGTTCTGCTCGCTCTTCGTCATGTAATCTCTTTGCTTTTTTTGAAATAGCGACCACCGTCTCGTACAGGTTCGAGTGCGCACTTCTCAACTTGCCAAGGTCAACAGGTTTAACCGACATTGCACTTTATTTTACGTTTTTAATAGAAATTTGCTGATCAGCCCGGTAACAGCCTCAACCGTCATCTCAAGATTATCGTTCACGATCACCTCATCAAACCGGTCGGCATACCCCAGTTCAAGCTGAGCGCGCTCAAGGCGCACTCTCAGGCTCTCCTCATCTTCACTCTCACGCCCTTTCAGCCTCTGCTGCAGCGCCTCCATGCTTGGCGGTTTGAAAAAAAGCAGCAGTGAATTGTCAGGAAAAAGCCGTTTCAGATTCAGCGCACCCTTCACATCCAGGTCAAGCAAGAGATGGGTACCTCGATCAATAATTTCACGGGTTTTCTCAAGCAGGGTACCGTAATGATTTCCAAAAAAGAATTCATGTTCAATAAAGCCACCCTGGCGGATCTTCTCTTCAAAATCCTCTTTGGTGAGAAAATAGTAGTTCACTCCCTCCTGCTCTCCCGGCCTCTTCTGCCGGGTTGTAGCCGATACGGAAAAACTGATGTTGTGCTCTCGCTGCAGCACCATTTTGGCAATGGTCGATTTTCCCGTGCCCGATGGGGCTGAAAACACAATAAGCTTTCCCTGCTGCCGCAACTCTTCAACCATAGAATTACTCTATATTTTGCAATTGCTCCCTGATTTTCTCAAGATCTTCCTTGATCTGGACAATTTTCTGGGAAATCTCTGCATTCTGGGATTTTGATGCAATAGTGTTCGCTTCGCGCAACTGCTCCTGGAGCAGAAAATTGAGCTTTCTTCCGGTTCCGCTCTCGTCGTTCTGCAGCTCTTCAAGAAAAAACTTGTTATGGCTGGAAAAACGGGTCAGCTCCTCGGTAATGTCAAGCTTGTCGGCAGCAAGGACCAACTCCATTTCGAGTCGATCACGACTGTAGGCCAAATCCTTTCCAGCGACTGCCTCCACTTTTGCTGCAAGCCTTTTTCTTACCGCTTCGAGATTCTCTGCCGCAAGAGTAGCCACAAGCGCAAGCGTGCTCTCAATTTCAGCAAGCCTTTTGATGAAGTCGCCTGAAAGCTCTTCACCCTCTCTGCGACGCATTGCCTTGAGACGTTCAATAGCCTCCTGAAGAAGATTTTTGACAAACGGCCAATGCTCATCGACATGGTCAAGCGACGATGCTCCATTATCGAATATTTCAGGAAAGCGAAGCAGATGCTCAAGAAGAAGCGGAGCGTCAACATCAGCTTCACGCTTGAGAGTATCGAGCAACCCTTTATAGGCTTTTACTTTCGCCGTATTGATAGTGACAGAGATGGGCTGCGCATCATCGAGTTGAACTTGAATGAAGGCTGCGATTTTTCCCCTCTGAAAATGGGCCCTGATCATCTCGCGAACTTCAAGCTCAAAAGAGAGTAATTGACGGGGAAGCTTGACACTGATTTCAGCGAAGCGGTTGTTGACTGACCGTAATTCAACAAGGGTTCGGACACCGCTTTCAACTGACTCTGCGCTGCCATATCCGGTCATGCTTTCCAACATAATATTTCCTGCTCTGCATTCTTTATGAAAAGGAACACCTGCAAGGCCCTGGGCCCTGCAGAGATCGCGCAATAAAAAAGTTCCGGATTGTCCTCTTACTTGCGAAGCTCAAGTTCGGCAATCACTTTACGATAACGATCGATATCGATATCTTTCACGTAATTCAGCATTTTGCGGCGTTTTGCTACAAGCATCAACAAGCCACGGCGTGAGTGCTTGTCTTTCGGATGCGCCTGCAGGTGACCGGTAAGATCAGTGATTCTGCGGGTATATAGGGCAACCTGTACCTCAGATTTTCCAGTATTCTTTTCTGAAGCGCCGAACTGCTTGATAACTTCCGCTTTAAACTCTTTTGTCAGGCTCATATCTCTTCGTTTGTTATGTTAAATCGGTTGACCCGCAATATAATATTATTAGCAATACAACTCCACCGTTTTTTTATCTTTTTCGATCTGCATTTTAAGCTCTTCAAGTGAAGAAAATTTTATTTCATCCCTGATAAAGCGGAGCAGAGTAAAGCTCATCATGCAGCCGTAAAGGGTACCATCATATCCCAAAATATGGGCCTCAACCGTTTTTATCCCCTCAAAAGAGATCGTCGGGCGAACACCAACATTCATCATGGCTATGAAAGAAACTCCGTTCAGCACCGTTTGCGCAAGATAGACTCCGGCACGAGGCAAGAGCTTATCGGGGTCTGAAAGTTTGAGGTTCACTGTTGGAAAGCCAATCTCCCGTCCACGCTTGTCGCCATCAACCACCGTTCCGGTAATCATGTAAGGAGAACCGAGAAATGCGTTAGCCTCTTCGATCTTGCCACGTTCCAGCAGTACCCGTATTCGGGTGCTTGAAAAATGCTCATTGCCGATCATCACTTCCTCGACAACCTCCACATCAAAACCAAGCTCGCGGCCAAGGGTTGCAAGCGTCTGGCCACTTCCGCTCCTGTCACGCCCAAAAGCGTGATCATATCCCATAACAATACTTTTAGCGCCAAGCAGTCCGACCAGCACATTGCGAATAAAATCATCCGAGCTACGCGATGCAAAATCGGGCGTAAAGCGTACCACAAAAAGAAGATCAACGCCCTCTCCTGCAAGAAGTGCGATTTTTTCATCAAGTGTGGTCAGCAAGCCAAGCGGGCCAGAAACTTCACCCTTGAGTACCATCCTCGGATGAGGTTCAAAGGTGACAACAACACTTCTCAAGCTGCGGGCTTTTGCAATAGCAACCATACGAGCAATAATAATCCGGTGCCCTCGGTGTACACCATCATAGGAACCAACCGTCACAGCAGAAGCGGTGGCCGGAAAATTTTCCGGAGCGGAAGAACCATACCCATGGAGCTGGTTCTTGTCATACTCAACAATACGCATACCTTTTTTTATCTCCCCTCACCCAACAGGGTGTTTTGATGCCTCCTGAAGAATAGCTTCAATGCTCTCCGACACCGTTCTGGCGGCGCTCAGCTCCCAACTCCCGATAGAAACTCTCCTGAGTGATGCCAGATAGCCTCCGACGCCAAGCGCGGCACCCAATTCATGCGCAATAACCCTGATATAGGCTCCCTTGGAAACATGAAGAGTAAAATAAACCAGGGGAAGCTCAATGCAGGTGACGTCAAAACGGTGAATAACAATCTCTTTTGCTTTTCGCTCACTGATCACCACTCCCTTTCGGGCATGCTGATAGAGCCGTTTTCCGTTATGCCAAGCCGCCGAATGCATGGGTGGCTGCTGTTGAAGAGTACCAACAAAACCAGCAGCAGCAGAACGTATCTCACTCTCCGTCAGGTGTGCCGTCGAGCAATGGCCATATTCGGCAGTTTCAACATCATGACTCTCCGTCATGGCACCAAGCTTTATGACGCCGTCATAGACCTTGTCAAGCACTTCAAGGGTCGCAATCTCCTTGGTCTTCCGTCCGGCAGCAAGAATAAGCAGGCCTGTCGCCTTTGGATCAAGAGTGCCACAATGACCCACCTTGCGCTTCAGACCACAGCGTTTATAGGTATTGCGGATTTTTGCCACCACATCAAACGACGTCCAGTCGAGCGGCTTGTCAATCAGAAGAAAATTACCCTCATCAGCCAAAAGTTCGCTCTTTCGCTCTTCATTCATGCACACTCTTTTTCAACAA
The DNA here is from genome assembly GCA_903838025.1 of uncultured Chlorobiaceae bacterium. Classification (GTDB taxonomy): domain Bacteria; phylum Bacteroidota; class Chlorobiia; order Chlorobiales; family Chlorobiaceae; genus Chlorobium. Next base: position 3,186 of record CAILXB010000286.1, on the reverse strand, counting down.
GCCCCTGGTTAACCGTTTTCAACGGAACTTTTTCTCACCCCGCTCAAAAGCTGTTCAATGCGATTAGCACGCTCATAGAGGTGGTCTTCATGAAATTCAAGTTCCGGAATACGGCGAAAATGGTGCCGGATTTTCGACGAAAGAATTTTTCTTACACTCTTGGTTTTATCCTGCAGTAACGCCATCGCAGTCTGTTGCTCTTCGGGTGTACCGATGATCGACACATAGGCTCTTGCAATGCTCAAGTCAGCGGTAATCTTCACATCAACCACAGTGACAATCGGGCCGCTACGCGGAAGCTCTTTTTGAAGGATTGCTCCAAGCTCCTGCTGCAGCAGCGATGCAACTCTCTCAGTACGTATCGACATAGATCAACAATAAGCCATTCATAATTTCCGTTTTTTCTCAACAATCTTATAGGCCTCAACAATATCGCCAACCTTGATATCATCATAGTTCTTGAGGCTCATACCGCACTCATAGCCAGCATCAACCTCTTTAACATCATCCTTGAAGCGCCGGAGTGCTGCAAGCTGACCTTCATAAATCTGGACACCGTCACGGAGCAAGCGAACCTTGGAATCACGGAACATCTTGCCCTCAAGCATATAACAGCCACCGACATTGCCAATCTTGGGCACCTTGAAAATTTGGCGAATCTCAAGCGAACCAAGACTCTCTTCATGAAGTTCGGGTGAGAGCATTCCCTCAAGCGCTTTTTCAACATCTTCAAGCACATGATAAATAACACTGTAGAAGCGAACGTCAAGATCTTCCTTTTCTGCCAGCTTTTTGGCATTGACATTCGGCCGTACCCTGAAACCAATAATGATGGCATCAGAGGCTGCGGCAAGCAGCACGTCAGTCTCAGTGATCTGCCCGACGCCCTGGTGAATAATCTGTACCTTCACCTCTTCGTTCTGAATCTTCATAAGACCATCAGCAAGAGCCTGAATGGATCCATCAGTATCAGCCTTGATAATGACGCTCAACTCTTTCATCAGCCCCTCCTTGATCTGGCGGGCAATACTGTCGAGCTTGACACGTGTACTGCGACGGAAATCGTGCTCACGGCGGATAACCTGACGCTTCTGAGCCAAATCACGCGCCTCCCTGTCCGTCACCATCACGGTCAACGCATCACCTGATTGTGGAAGATCCTCAAACCCGAGCACCCTGACTGGCTGCGAAGGATTGGCAAAAAGAATTCTCTTGCCTCTCTCATCCATAAGGGCACGAACCTTGCCCATGGTATTACCAGCAACAAAAGGATCGCCCACCTTGAGAATTCCGCGCTGAACGAGTACTGTAGAAATAACGCCCTTGCCCTTATCAAGCTCCGATTCAACGATGATTCCACTTGCCGGAACCGCTCGTGAATAGTTGCCCCTCAGCTCGCGCATTTCAGCTTCGGTCAGCACCTTTTCCATCAGTTCAGCAATGCCGATACCTTTCTTTGCTGAAATCTCCTGACACTGATAAGCTCCACCCCACTCTTCAACAAGCACTCCAGCCTCACTCAACTGGGTCTTGATCTTTTCGGGATTAGCTTCCATCTTGTCAATTTTATTGAGCGCAACAACAATTGGCACGCCAGCCGCTTTTGCATGATTGATCGCTTCAATGGTCTGGGGCATGACACTGTCGTCAGCGGCAACAACCAGAATAACAATATCGGTTACCTGGGCGCCCCTTGCCCGCATAGCGGTAAAGGCTTCATGGCCTGGCGTATCAAGGAAGGTTATTTTGCGGTCGCCTTCAACCGTTACTTCATAAGCTCCAATATGCTGTGTAATACCACCGGATTCACCGGCAACAACTTTACTGTTGCGAATATAATCGAGGAGCGAGGTCTTTCCATGATCAACGTGCCCCATGATTGTCACAACCGGGGGACGGGTCTGCATGTCAGCCTCCTCATCCTCCGCCACAATCACAGCAGTTGCTTCAACCTCTGAAATAAACTCCGCCTCAAAACCAAACTCAAGAGCAATCAGTTCAATCGACTCCTTGTCGAGCCGCTGATTGATAGTCACAAACTTGCCGAGAGCAAAACACTTCTGAATAATATCTTTGGCGGTAATACCCATAAGCTCTGCCAGTTCATGGGGCGAAGCGTACTCGGTAACGCGGACAACGAGGCGCTGCGACTCACGGAAGGCCTCATCCACTTCATGTTCACGCTCACGCTCGTTGCGACGCTGCTTGCGGAACTTCTGGCGTGAACCTGTGCCACTGCGATCATCAATACCACTGATCGTTTTCTGAATATTTGCAGAGATGACCTTGTCGTCCACCGCTGGCTTCTTTTTCTTCTTTCCTTTCTTCTTTGCGTTAGCAGCACTGTCGGCAGCAACAACCGGCTTTGGCTTTGCGTCCGTGGCCGCTTTGACGGGCGGCTTTTTGGCAACAACCGCCACCGCCGCCTTCTCCTCCGGCTTGCTCTCTTCCGCAGGCTTCGACACAAACTCTATTTTCAGGGCATCGGCCTGCTCCTGAAAGTTCTTTTTACGGTTTTTCTTGTTCCGGCCAGCATGGATGTCGAGGGTACCAAGCACGGTAAGACCACCCATCATCTGCGGAGAGGCAAAAGAAACCAGATGCTCGTTAACCGAAGGCTCCTCTTTTTTAGCGACTGGCTCAGGAACTTCGATAATCTCAGGAAGTTCAGAAGGTGCAGGAATTTCAGGGAGCTCAGGAAGTTCAGGAACCACAATAACTTCAGGAGCAACGGGAACAACAGGATGCTCAGGAGCAACAAAACGTTCAGGCACAACCACAACAACTTCAGGAACAGTAACGACTTCAGGAAGCACAACAACTTCAGGGAGAAGAACCGATTCGGCAACAGACTCCAGCTCCTTGACCGCAGAAGGTTCCGGGAGTTCCGCAACTGCCTGCAGTTCCAAAGGCTCAGCAACTGGAGTTTCCGGCACAGGATGCTCTTTTGGAGCAGGCGCTATCACTTCGAGGGGAGCAAGCTCTTTTTTTACTTCTGCAACAACAACCACCGGAGGTGCCGGAGGTGCCGGAGGACTGAGGGTTTCGCTGAGGTGCTGCTCTTTTTCATAGGTTTTCCGTGACTGCTCTTCAAGCCTTGAAAGGCGCTTCTCTTTATCCGCCCTTATTTTTTTGGTCTCGTCAACCATTTTCTTTTCAACGCTGAAATGGCCAAAAATAAGGCCG
>CAILXB010000285.1 GCA_903838025.1 uncultured Chlorobiaceae bacterium | reverse complement strand
GAGCAGTTGATCGGACGGGATGGCGGTTCGCTCTGCAAAAGCCTTTTTTCACCGATGTACAAAGGGGACTTTTCAAGCCAGGAGGAGCGGGATATTGCGGTCTATCTTGATGGCGACAAGGCCCTGACATGGTGGCACCGGAATGTGGCCCGCTCTCATTATGCTGTTCAGGGCTGGCGTCGTGAAAAAATTTATCCTGACTTTATCTTTGCCGTGCGGCATGATGAGTATGCCAGTAAATTGGTTGTGCTTGAGATGAAGGGCAAACATCTTGCAGGCAACGATGATACGGAGTACAAAAAAGCTGTTCTGAATCTTATGAGCAATGCGTTTGCTTCTGAACAGGTGCTGCATGTGGGTGAACTTGACCTTGTCGGAGATAGCAGCGTGAACGTTGAGTGCGATCTGGTGCTGTTCCCCGATTGGAAGAGCCGATTGCCGGATTTTTTCAGATAAGTGCTTCGCAAAAAGTCAGTTCATAATATCGCATTGAGCATCGCTTGAATAATGAGCGCCTTGGCTATTTTGTTACGGAATCAATTGCTATGGAGCGCTTCGTCCTGCACGATCAGGTTAAAATATAGAATCCTGTCATTGCGAGCGTCAGCGAAAAATCTTGATTATTGCGCTGTAAGATTTCTCCTCACTTCGTTCGTCGAAATGACAGGGTGATAAGTTTCGCGTTCTGACATGCAGGCTGTCAGTGCTTCATGTCAGGGTGCTTTTATCAAAATCCGGCGTACAAGGTGAGAACAAATATAACAAAGCTCCGCCGCAATCTGATGTAGCAATGTTTATGCTGCGGAAGTTCCAACGGTACAGGATCAAAAAATCCCTGTACTATGTTTTTATCATTTTAGTTGCGATATGGAGCGTCTTGGCGGGGCAGTAAAAAAACAGGTATCATGAACAGCCCGGCTTGTTGAGCTCATGCGCGTCAACCTTCCTCTCAAAAGTATTGGTTTTGGTCGCTATCGTTCATCCCCAAACATTTATCTTTTTTTTAAGCGCAGCTTAACGTTTTCCAAAGGTTAATTTCGGTATATTTGTTACGTAATAAACAATAAAGGTGCAGATGATCAAGACTCCATCAATCTAAAGCCGGGAGAAAAAAGAAAAAGTGAGGTTCATCAGGGTTTTCTGGTGCATCGCTCGATTAGCCAAGGCATAACTTTCTTAAAAACATAATCAACTGTAAAAAACACCAAGCAATGAACTATTCACATAAAGCACTCTACGGATTACTTCTTCTCCTGATAACCATGATGACTTCGGTTTCAGATCTCCGGGCGGCAGAGAAGGATATCGACGGACACACTATCAATACCGTGACCATAGGCGGTCAAGTCTGGATGCAGGAGAATCTTGACGTAAGCCGTTACCGAAACGGAGATCCGATTAAATATGCCGCTACAACTCAGGAGTGGCTTGATGCTGCAGTAAATGGCGAAGGCGCATGGAGCTACTACAAAAATGATGCTGCCAGCAACGGTAAATATGGTCGCCTTTATAACTGGTATGCCGTGCACGATCCTCGTGGTCTTGCTCCGTCAGGATGGCATATCCCTACCAATAAAGAGTTCACTAAACTCTCAAAAGCGCTTGGCGGGGTCTATGTTGCCGGAGGAAAAATGAAATCCACCACACTCTGGATCAGCCCCAATTTTACAGCCGATAACAGTGGCCAGCCCACAGTATGTGTTCCTAATGGCAATGTACTGTCATCGGTCTGCAGGCCTAATTTTACAGCCGATAACAGCAGCAAATTCAGTGGAATGCCTGGAGGCATGAGAGGTACCGATGGAGGCTTTTTCTTTATGGGTGAAAACGCTTTTTTCTGGTCTTCTTCCGAATCAACTCCTACGATTTCGTGGTATGGTGCTCTTTCTTACCACCTTCCAACCTTTGTTCAAGGCACCGAACACAATGCTGATGGCATGTCTGTGCGCTGCATCAAGAATTAATGGTATAGAAATGTCCTGATTCTTTAATTGCCCGGAGAACCTCTCTTCAGTCAGGTTTTCCGGGCAATTCTAATTTCTACCCGTCCAAAAATGCAGTTCTCTCTGATACTGTTTTTAATGACAGAGTTCCTTTTCCGCCAGCGCCATAATCCTCTCCCGCAATGCGCGGTGCTGAATCACATTCTCCGCCCGTGAACTTTTCACCTCAATAATGATGCTCCGGTTACTGTTGCATGCGGCGCGGTAGACTTCCCTGAATTCCTGGTTGGTTTGCGGGGCTGCGTAGTCGAGCCCGAAGGTTTCGGCGGCTGAGCGGATGCTGTAGTTCTGGGGGGTGGCGAAGTGGGTTTCAAAGACGTCGTGGCATTCTGCAACCGGAAGGAAGGAGAATATGGCGCCACCGTTGTTGTTCAGAACGATGATCTGCATGGGTACGGGGAGCGTGCCGAGCAGTGAGAGTGCGTTGAGGTCGTGCAGGAAGGCAATGTCGCCAATCATCAGTGTTGCGGGCCTCAAGTGCCCGGTGGCAAAACCTGCAGCGGTGGAGATGATGCCGTCAATGCCGCTTACGCCACGGTTGATGGCGGTTGGAATTCCTCCTTCATGGCTGCTGCTGGCATAGTTGTCCATATCCCTGACGGGCATACTGTTTGAAACAAAAAGCACCTGTTGCTCTGTTACAAGCTCTGAAACGAGTCGGGCAGCGGAGATATCGGTGACTGGTGTATCGGGCAGTAGTGAAGTTTGAATCTCTTCAAATGCTCTCCTGAAAAAGCGCTCAACAGGGTTGTTGTCGGGTTGTGGCTGCGTGGCGCGGCTCCCTTTCAGCATTCCGGCGGTAAGTGCAATGGATGCTTCAAGATGGCAAGTGACATTGTGGTCAGGCGAAAAGCGTGCTTGTTGTGGCTTGATAACAATATAGTGTTCTGGTTGCCACTCTTTCAGCGCCGTTGAGGGGTGTTTTGCAATGACGTTTCCGCCAAAGTGCACAACAAGATCACACTGTAAGGATTTTCGGACTTCGGGTGACTGGAGCAGGAGCTGCCAGGGATTGAGAGAGGCAACCATTCTCAGGCCGGATGAAAAATCTGCATAGAGCGGAACGCCGAGGTCGATCGATAGTTCACTGACCGCCAGAGCGTCCGCCCTGCTGGTCATACTGCCTGCAATGATCATCGGTCGTTTTGCCGCTGCAAGCAGTTGGCGCAGCATGGTGATGGTGCCTGCATCGGGCACTTTTTCGGGGACTATTGAGCTGCTGAATGGCCTGGAATGTTCAAGCCACTTCTGGAGAGGAGCAACCCAGGGATCGTTGAGATCTGGAGTTGATGGTTCAAAAGGTTCCCGGAAAGGCTGGTTCAAATGTACCGGCCCGGCGGATGAACCAAGGGTTTTTGCAACAGCATGAGCGAGCGTTGAGAGCAGTGCCTTGAGGGGAGTCTCTGTTGACGGTGCAGGCAACTGTATGTTCCATCGGGTGTAGCCGCCGAAGATGTTCTCCTGGCGGATAGTCTGGTTTGCCCCGCATTCAAGCAGTTCGAAGGGGCGGTCGGCGGAGAGCACAAGCATCGGCTGAAAGTCCATTGATGCCTCAACCACGGCAGGAAAGTAGTTGGCGACGGCGGTGCCGGAGGTGCAGACGAGCACGGCTGGCATGGCGGTTGCACGCCCATAACCGAGAGCAAAAAAGGCGGCGGAGCGTTCGTCGGCAAACATTTTCCATCGTGCTTTCGGGTTTCTTGCGATGGCGATGGTGAGGGGTGTTGAGCGTGAGCCGGGTGAGATGCAGAAAAAGCCTGCACCCTGACGGATCAGCTCTTCAATGACGATCTGGCTCCACAGTGTGGTGATCTGTCGGTTGTTCATGTTTTCTGACGGGTTATGGCCAGCATCTCCGCTATTTTATGATCAATCTCCATCCACTCTGCAACGGGAGTTGACCCTTTGACGAGGCCGGCACCGGAGTAAAGAGAGGCAAAACGGCCATTGACAAGGGCGGAACGGATGGCGACGGCAAATTCGGCGGCATCCCGGCTTACCCACCCCACAGGTGCCGCATACCAGCCACGGCTGAAAGGTTCGAGCTCCATGATATGCTGCATGGCCGGAGCTTTGGGCACTCCACCGACCGCCGGGGTTGGGTGGAGGAGTTGCAGGACGGCGCTGTCGTTCTCGAACTCTGCTTTCAGTTCGGCGCGGCAGCGGGTGTACAGGTGTGCAAGGCGATTGAGCTGAAGCACCTGCACCTCCTTATCCATATCAATGGTGTCGCATATTTTGAGCAACTCCAGGGAGATCATCTCCTTGACGAAGTTGTGTTCGCGGATATCTTTTTCTGAATTCAGGAGTACTTCGGAGGCTTGATGGTCACTGCCGTTGACGGACTCCTTTGAGCAGGTGCCTGCAAGAGCTTCAGTGAGCAGCATTTTGCCGTCTCGGCGGTAGAGTCTTTCAGGCGTAAAGCTGAAAAAGGCATGGTTTTCGGCAGGCTCAAAGTAGAACCTGTAAATATTGTTCTGTGGAGAGGGGTAGCGCAACAGAAACAGGAGCGGTGAAAAGCTGTGGTCAAATTCGAGCGTGGTCTGGCGTGCAAGCATGATCTTCTCCATTTCGCCCGACTCAAAGGTGAGCAGCGCTTTCTGGCACCGCTCCATCCACTGGTTCTCATCAGGTTTATAGGAGATGTTTTGCAGTTCAGGCAGTTTCATTGCAGAACAATCGGTGTTGCCTGTAATGCGACTGAGTACCTCAATGATTGCGCCGATTTTTGTCGCTATCTCGTCGCCAATTTCAAGCCAGAGGTGGCATGAGAGAGTGCAAGCTCCCTCCTCAAAGGTTATCTGGACAAGGGGAAGGATAAAGGAGAATGAGGAAAATTTCTGCCAGATTGCCTCCTGTTCTTCCTCGTTGTTGAAACAAAAACCGCCAAAATAGCGTGCATCGGGGTTTTTAGCGGCCACGCAACGTTCGAACTGCTCAAAGCTGGCCGCATTTCTGCCCGATTTGTTCAATGCAATGGTGTCGGCAACTCCGATACCTGCTACTGAAAAATCCCTTTCCCGGTTCATCCAGTAGAGTCGTGGGTAGATCGGCTGACAGCAAAGCCATTCAGGGAGCCCTGTCGGTTGAAGTGGCTGACTGAAAGTTACAAGCTGTGCATGGTCACGGTGGGGCAACGCGTGCTCGTCAAAATAGAGCTTCAATGCCGCTTCAAGGCTTGAAATCGCCTTTTCTATGGATAAAGGTTCCGTCGAAGGGTTAATCACCGTGCCTCATTTTTGAGATGTTTCTGCAGAGAGAGGGCAAGATAATTGTTTTTCACAAGAAGCCATTTATAAATTGCCTCTGCTTCGGCCCGTCGTCCTGTACGGACATAGCAGACTCCAAGGTTATAGTGGGCATCGGTAAATGAATCGCTGTTCTCTATCGCATCACTGTACGATTTGGCCGCTTTGTCGAACTGCCCGAGCTGCATTTGAGCATTGCCGAGATCGTAGAGCCGCAGGGAGTCTTTTGGAGCACGCTCAAGGTGCTGTTGAAAATATTTTTCAGCTTCGCGGTAGTTTTTCTGGTTGAAAGCGACGGCGCCAAGCGCGTGAAAAGCTTCGTCAAGTTCCGGATTTAATGCCAGGGCGTTTTTGTAGGCTGCGGTGGCTTCGCTGTAGCGCCGGGCGCGTGCACAGGCGTTGCCGAGTAGCAGGCTTGCATTGGCATTCCGGGGATTTTTCCAGACTTGCTGCTGCAGGCTGTTGATCTCATTCTCTGTGCGGTTGCATGAGGTGAGTGTGGTCACTGTTGCCAGGAGAGTGAGCACAATAAGGCATTGTATGCCAGTTCTTGAGTGTAGTCGTGATGGATTCATAGTGTGTCAATATAACGACTCCCTGAATGATCTGCCAATCTTGATTTGATGGAAATATTTTAATTTTATCGGTAGTGTACGTAACTTCTTCCTTGCTGGGAGTTTCCACGGGTGATTTACCTAAACATTAATAAGATTATTGGTCAGGAATCATGAAAAATAAGCTACATGTTAGCGGGATGCGTTGCGGCGGTTGTGAAATGCTTGTCAAGGAGGCTCTTGAAGAGGTCGAGGGGGTCAGGGGGGCGGAAGTATCTCATATTGAGGGTACTGTTGTTGTCGATTATGAACCTGAAACAGTCAGCATTGCACTGATTGCAGCGGTTATTGAAGAGCAAGGTTTTAAGGTGAACGAGTGAGCTCTTCAGCAGTTTTTTTTTAACAAAAGGGTGAAAAGTGCGATAACAATGGAAAAGACAGAGCGTCTCGCTGTGTTGATTGATGCTGACAATACACAGGCGACAATCATTGAAGGTCTCCTTGCGGAGGTCGCAAAGTATGGAACATCGAGCGTCAAAAGGATTTATGGCGACTGGACTTCGACCGCGCTCAGAAGCTGGAAAGAGGTGCTGCTGGAGTATTCCATTCAACCCATCCAGCAGTTCGGCTATACAAAAGGAAAAAATGCTACCGATAGCGCCATGATTATTGATGCCATGGATCTGTTGTATACCGGGAAGTTTCACGGTTTCTGCATTGTCTCCAGCGATAGTGATTTTACGAAACTTGCTTCGAGGATCAGGGAGTCGGGGCTTTTTGTGTATGGGTTTGGAGAAAAAAAGACTCCGGCAGCATTTGTTTCTGCCTGCGACAAATTTATTTATATCGAAGTGCTGAGGGCAAAAATCAATGAGAACGAATCGATTGTAAAAAAGTCGATGGTGGAGCTCAAGCGGGATACCCGGCTGGTGCGTTTGTTGCGGAATGCCGTTGAGGCATCTTCGGACGAAAGCGGCTGGGCGCATCTTGCAACGACAGGGAGCAATATTGCAAAACAGTCATCGGAGTTTGATCCTCGCAACTACGGTTACATCAGGCTTGGAGAGCTGCTGGCCGCTACAAAACTTTTCGATATCGAAGAGCGAGTTATTGGGGATGGCCCGTCAAAAGCAATTTATGTTCACGATAAACGCAAAAAAGCTTGATTTTCACAATTAAAACCAGGGAGTAATACCTCATGAAATCATTCAAGGCCATTCTGATTCTTTTCTTCATTATTACGGCGCTGCCCTTCAGGGATGCTGCTGCTGTTGATCTTGCCGGTTCTAAAGATCACCCTTTGCTGAGGCGTTTTGCCGGTTCCGAAATTGTGGGTTACCAGGCAAAGCGATTTGAAGCCAGTGAGTTGCAGACCTCTACTTTCAACCGCTATAACCTTGAGACCAAAAAACGGGAGTATGTTAAACCTCCCCTGAAGCCGGAAGGGCGATTGACGCGAATCTGGTACGAAGTGCCAGGTGATACTGGCTCCCTTGAAGTGTTCAGGAACTATATCAATGAGCTTACGGCCAAAGGCTTTGTTATTTTGTATGATTCCAAAAAAGACCCCGATGCCATTAGGTGGAGTAATTATCTTGCTCCATTTGGCAGTATGGATATCCAGACCAGCCGTAGCAACTATGTTTTTTATGCGGCAGCCCAGAACGGTATTTGTGTACTCACCGCCAAAAAGAGTCGTCCTGAAGGGGACATCTATCTGCATCTGACTGTTGTGGAATGGGGGAAAGATGATGCGGTCTACAAGTCAAAGCGCGGAGCCTACGTTGCACTTGACATCATTGAGATGCAGCCAATGGTGCAAAAAATGGTGACGGTCAGTGCCGATGAAATGGCGCAGTCACTGAGTGCTGTCGGCAAGGTCTCTCTTTATGGTATCTATTTTGATCCAGGCAAATGGGATATCAAGACAACCTCCCGTCCTGCGCTCCAGGAAATTGCGACACTGCTGAAAAACAAGCCAGCATTGAAGCTGCACGTTGTGGGTCATACCGACAACATTGGAGGATATGAGGTGAATACGGTGCTCTCCAAGCGGAGGGCTGAGGCGGTTGTTGCTACTCTTGTCAAGGAGTTTGGTATTTCTGCACTTCGTCTTACAGCAAACGGGGCAGCCTATCTTGCTCCCGTTGCGTCGAACAGCACGGAAGCCGGACGCGCCAAAAACCGTCGTGTTGAACTGGTTCCGAGATAATGAATTCACGGGGGGGGGCAATAAAAAAGGGAGTGCTTGGCACTCCCTTTTTTATTCTTTTCTGCGGAGCTGACGGGGTTCGAACCCGCGACCTCCTGCGTGACAGGCAGGCGCTCTAACCAAACTGAGCTACAGCTCCATTAAGACGTTGTAAATGTAGGGAATTGGATTGTAATATCCAAAAACTATTTTCAATTATTTCTGTTTATATTGAGGGACGAAAAAGAAGAGAGTTCTTACGTACAACTTTTTTATTAACGGTATTCAACCCTCAAGAAAGTGACCATTATGCCCGTTACAGATTCCAGAAATTCTCTGACAATTACTGATAACCGTACTGGAAAGGCCTATGAACTTCCGCTTGACAACGGTTGCATCAACACAATGGATCTTCGCCAGATCAAGGTTTCAGATGAAGATTTTGGAGTGTTGGGCTATGACCCTGGTTTTTTGAACACTGCCTCATGTAAAAGCAGTATCACGTTCATTGATGGAGACAAGGGGATTTTACGTTATCGCGGCTATCCCATTGAACAGCTTGCTGAAAAAAGCACTTTTCTGGAAACAGGATACCTTCTCATCAAGGGCGAGTTGCCCGACCAGCAGCGTTTGGCGGAATGGACCAATAACATCCGCCATCATACCATGACCCACTCAAATATTGTCAAGTTTATGGACGGGTTTCGTTATGATGCGCACCCGATGGGCATTCTGGTTGGTACGGTCGGAGCGCTTTCGACCTTTTACCGTGACGCAAAGGATATTTGCAGTGAAGATTCGCGCAAACTTCAGGTACATCGCCTTATCGGCAAAATTCCGACGCTTGCCGCCATGAGTTTCCGCCACAGTCTTGGCTATCCCTACGTTCTCCCCGACAATGAGCTGAGCTATACGGCCAATTTCCTCTCCATGATGTTCAAAATGACGGAGCATCATTACAAGCCTAATCCGGTGCTTGAACATGCCCTCGATGTTCTTTTTATTCTTCATGCCGACCATGAACAGAACTGTTCAACTAATGCAGTCCGTGCGGTGGGCAGCTCCGGAGTTGACCCTTATACAGCGCTTGCCGCAGGTTGTGCGGCACTTTATGGCCCCCTGCACGGCGGAGCCAATGAGGCGGTTATTCACATGCTGCTGAAAATCGGTTCAATCGACAAGATTCCTGCGTTTGTTCAATCGGTAAAGGATGGAGAAGGACGGCTGATGGGCTT
>CAILXB010000284.1 GCA_903838025.1 uncultured Chlorobiaceae bacterium | reverse complement strand
GGCAAGTTCGACATTGCCCTTGGTTGATGCCCGGATACTAAGCATCAGGTTATTCTCAACATTCGAAGAGAGTTTGGTGAGCTTCTGCTTGAGTGATTCAAGCTGCACATGAACCGTCCCCTGCGGTTTCATCGAAAGAGCAAACTTCGCCGGATCAATCTGGATTGTAAACGCTTTCGGGGTTTCTGTAGTTTTCGGTGAATCGCCGAACAATTTGCCTAACAGGTTAGCCATAGGGATAAAACACCATGCTTATGTTTAAAAAATACAAAGTGACGTTAATTTAGCAGACCTGCAAGGTTAATTGCAAGAAAAAAAACTAAAACACCTGCAAACTCTTCCCATAGCCCCACTCCTGCAAACGATTCACTCTTTAAGCGACTCAATAAGCTTTTCATAAAAACCACCCCTGTGACGAACAATTTCACCCGTCACCAGAAAAATGACCTCATTGGCTATCCGGGACGCATGGTCGGCCATACGCTCAATATAACGTGATATGCTTAATGCCGCGATGAGCTGGTCAACATCAGAGTCGGACCCCTTCATGAGTGCCGTCACTTTTTTGAAAACCAAGCGATGCATCACATCGACCTCTTCATCAAGGGCACACACCTGATCAGCAAGCATCCGATCTTTGGAAACAAATGCCTTGATCGACTTTTTAACCATATCGCCAGCACGAATGCCCATATTCTCAAAATCAAAAGATTCGAGCATCTCTGGGCTGATTTCAGGCATCCGCTCAATAATGTGCACTGCCAAGTCACCAATACGCTCAAGGTCATCATTAATCTTTATGATGGTAACAATGGTGCGCAGATCTCTTGCGACCGGCTGCTGGAGCGCAAGAAATGCCAAGCAGCGCGCCTCAAGGTCAACCTCAGCCACATCTATTTCATCATCAACAAGCTTGATTTTCCGCGCACCCTGCTCATCCTGGTATTTCACGGCGTGCAATGCATCAAGTAAATTTCCGACTACCTTGTCGGAGAGTTCAACAAGAACATGGGAGAGTTCTTTGATATGCTCATGGACCGGACGTTCTGACATGATCGTGTAATGGTTTCGTTAGCTGAATCTTCCGGTTATATAATCTTCCGTCATCGGGTCTTTCGGATTGGTAAAGAGCTGCGCGGTCGAAGCATGTTCAACAAGCACCCCTTCATAAAAAAACATGGTAGAATCCGACACCCGTGATGCCTGCTGCATGTTATGCGTAACGATCATAATGGTATAACTGCCACGCAACTCCTGAATGAGATCCTCTATTTTGGCGGTAGCTTTCGGATCGAGAGCCGAGGTGGGCTCATCAAGCAGAAGCACCTCCGGTTCAACGGCAAGCGTGCGGGCAACACAGAGTCGCTGCTGCTGACCGCCACTCAGACCAAGGGCATTCTTGTCGAGACGGTCGCACACTTCATCCCAGATCGCCGCTTTTTTCAGGCTGCGCTCCACAATCTCCATCAGTTTTTTCTTGTCGTTTACCCCATGCAAGCGAGGGCCGTAGGCAATGTTGTCAAAAATAGACTTGGGAAAAGGGTTTGGCTTCTGGAACACCATTCCCACCTTTTTGCGGAGCAGCACCTCGTCAGTGAATTTTCCATAAATATCCTGCCCGTCAAAAAGCAGTGCGCCGGTGGTGTGACAACTCGGTATAAGATCGTTCATCCGGTTGATGGCACGTAAAAAAGTGCTCTTGCCGCAGCCGCTGGGGCCGATGATGGCGGTAACATATTTTGAAAGAATATCAGCACTCACCCTCTTTACCGCCTCAAACTCTCCATAATAGACCGAAAACTCCTTGGCTGAAATATGAGCAGTACCGCCATCGGCTATTTTTTTTCGTTCAGGAGGGAGATACATATCCCGTGTTGCCTTCTGTGCCGGAGCACTTCCGGAACTCTCTCTGGCATCCATTGTCATGAGCATTGATAGTTATTTTAGCCTTTTAATTTTTTCGAAATACGAGCCCTCAGCACAATTGCCGACAGGTTCAGCATCAATACGATACTGACGAGGGCGAGCACCATACCATACTGAACATGGCGAATCTGGGCCGCCGCCTCATGTTCACTGGCAAGGTTATAAATGTTCCAGGAGAGTGCTGGCGTCGGAGAGGTCAAGACATCCGCCAAGCCGATGGCCGATCCAACACTGACCGCTGCCGTAAAGATAATCGGAGCCGTCTCTCCCGCCGCTCTGCCGAGGCTGATAATTCCTCCCGTAATGATGCCAGGCAGCGCTGCGGGCAGAATCACCGTCGCAATGGTATTCCATTTTGAGGAGCCAAGACTGAGTGAGGCCTCCCTGTAGGTCTTCGGCACGGCAAGAATCGCCTCTTCGGCTGCACGGATAATGGTCGGCAGAATCATTATGGCCAGCGTCAACGCACCGGCAATCACACTTTTTGATTCAGAAACCTTGAGAGTATTGATAAAAAAAGCGAGACCAAACATACCAAAAACAATGCTCGGTACACCGGCAAGAGTGCTGTTGGCACTGCGCAACATGCTGTTCAAAAAGCCGGGCCTGGCATATTCGGTAAAATAGACCGCCGCGACCACACCAAGGGGGAAGGCAAAAAGCATGGCACCGACGGCAAGAAAAAAGGTTCCCTGAATTTCCGGCCAGATACCCCCAAAAAAGTGTGAATCCACGGAGCTGTCGGTGATAAATCCCCAATAAAAGGTAAACTCAGGAAGAAGCAGTTTCTCCATATTATCCTTGACATAAGGAAAAAGCTTGACCAGCGAGGTACCCTGAAAACCGATGGCACGGCTCACAAAATACTCCTTGGCCATCACATCGGGATTGGAGTTGTCCCACTTTGTTTCATAGAGAAGGTCATGTAGCTTTTCCTCCGCTTTCTCCCATCGGGTCTGGCCATACTTGAACCGTGTCAGCATCGGTTCCGGATCACCGGGGAGAGGTCCAAACAGAGCCTGGAGGGCCGCTCTAACCTCTGCATATTTTGCCTTGTATTCAACCTTTTTTTCAGGAGCCATCGTTTCAAGTTCAGCCTCAAAGTCGGTAAGCATCCCGTAAACTTTTGCGCGGTACCGGTCCGACGAAGCAACCTCACTGGAGAGTTTTTCGCTGTCGCCCCTCTTGAATTCACTGAACAGCATTTTGCGATGCTCAACCGTACCGGTAAAAAATACCGCACCAATACCGTTGGTGATAATCGGCACAACAACAATCATCAGGGCAACCGCCATGACAATGATAGAGCCAATACCAACCGCAGTAAATGATCGATCAAGTATTTTTCTGGTTCCGATATTCATAAGTACAGGGTTTGATGAACAGATACACAACCTTCAATTTCCAACAGTTAACCTTCAACAGCTACTGGCCCGAAAGAATTTTTCGCTGGCGAACAACAATCCTTTCGCTGATCAGATTACTGACAAAGCTGATAATAAGTAGAAGCAGCCCCATGGCAAACAAGACATGAAAACGGGCCGAACCGGTCACCTGATCAGCTTCACCCATATCACCGGCAATAGTAGCAGTCAGCGTCCTGATTGACTGGAGATAGTTAAACCAAGGCTCGGGAATCTGGGAGGAGTTGCCCGAAGCCATCCAGACCACCATCGTCTCACCAAGTGCGCGCATGATGCCAAGAATGACCGCCGCAAGAATACCGCTGCTTCCAGCAGGAAGAACGGTTTTAAGAATCGTCTCCGCCCTGGTAGCTCCAAGGGCATAACTCCCTTCTCGAATGTCGCGTCCAACCGCCTGAAGGGCATCCTCAGAAACACTGACGATGGTAGGCAAAGCCATAAAGCTCAAAATAATGGAGACATTCAAGGCGTTGGTGCCGGTCAAAATCTGAATCCCGTAGAGAACGGTACCAACCTTGAACAAAAGGAAAATCGAAAGAAAACTGAAAAGGATCAGCAAAAAAATGTGCATTTGCTGACGCCGTTTCGGCTCGATTATCTTCGCCGTCAAGAGATCGGAAAGGACGATAACGGCAAGCAGCACAAAAGGAGAAACGAGTATCCACCACGCCCACATCAGCATTGGGCCTCCATTATTCTGCAACAGCGGAGCAAGAACGACAAGGGCAAAAAAACCAAAGGCTACTGAAGGAATTGCAGCAAGCATCTCAATGACCGGCTTGGCATACTGTCGTATCGAAAATGGGAGAATATCACTCAGGCATATTGCGGCGGCAACACCCATCGGCACGGCAATCAAGGCCGAACCCAGCGTCACCATCAAACTGCCGTAAATAATGGCAAGTGCACCAAATTCACCAGGATCATCGGCCGGATACCAATTTGAACTGGTAAAAAATTCAGTGAAGCCACGAATCTGAAAAAACGGAAACGCATCACGCGCCACAAAATAAAAGATGAACAGCACAATAACGGCCACAAAGGAGGCTACAGCAAAAAGCATACTCTCCCCGGCCTTTTTTGCCACCTTCTGCATGGTACGTTTACGGGCGCTCACCACAAATGCATTGGTGCGGTTGCACTCCCCTCCACTCTCTCCAGCCATAGTCTTGAATATTTTCTTTTACAATTACCAAGGTGAGCGCACAACTTCAACCCCACGGTGACTTCAATTTGACATGCCCAATCTAAGAGCTTTCACCACACAATACAACCACCCTTCTGTTACAAGTATGAAACATTTGCCCCGAAAGCATCCAAAACAAAAAAGCCGGAATAATCGCTTACCGGCTTTCATGTAAAAAGGTGCTCTTACTGTCAAAAAAAAAATGATCTCAGCGGTTGATAAAGCCAAGTTCAGTAATCATCCGTTTTCCATCAGCACTGTTCGGCAGATCAACAAACTGTTTAACCAACCCCGCAGGCTGGCCGTTCGTATAGAAATAGAGCGGCCTCGATACCGGATAAGTACCATTTTTCACCGTCGCCACCGTAGGAAAAACACCATTGACAGCAATAACTTTTACCGAGCCATCAACAAAGCCGTGGCCAAGAAATCCTATGGCTGAAAGAGTTGAGCTCACCCTGCTCTTTACCGAACCGTTACTCGACTGAGTTTCAGCACTCCCCGTAATCTGTACCCCTTTGCCAATCACCAGCTCCTTGAACGACTCCTCAGTCCCGCTGTTGGATTCACGCTGAAGAACAACAATACGGGCGTTCGGACCTCCCACATCTCTCCAGTTGGTGATAGTGCCGCAATAGATGCTGCTGATCTGCGCTTTCGTCAACGAGCGTACCGGATTTGCTGGATGAACAACCATTGCAAGACCATCAAGCGCAACAACAGTTGCAACAGGATTAACCCCTTTTTGACGGGCCGCTGCAATTTCAGCCGCCTTCATGGCTCGTGACATTGTGGCAATGGTACACGATCCGTTAATCAGGCTTTTGGCGCCATTGCCGCTGCCCGACTCACTCACGTTCACACGCACCCCATATTTTTTGGTAAAATATGCGGCAAAGGTCTTTGCAATAGGGCCTACCGTCGTAGAGCCATCCAGCACAAGAGTCGTAACGGCCGCACTGGCTGTCATGGAGAGGATAACTGCAAGGAAAACAACAAACAGCGAAATTTTTTTTATCATGGTTTCAATTCTCGTTTTTTTTAAATTCGGAAGTAAGATACACAGCAGCGGGGTAACTCTGAAATTTCATCTGCAAGCAATGCTTAAAGCATTATAAAAACAGTTTTCTGTTGGCTTCTCTTGTTTTAATTTATTAAATTGCGTTAAAATTCGGAGATTGAAGTTAAAACGATCAGGAAACGAACGCACCGAAATCAATTTTGACCAAACATATCTTCCATAACCATAAAATAATAACCATCATGGCAAACGACGCAATTAACGATTTTTCAGTTGCACTCGGCAACCTTGTTGACACCGCAGGCAAACTTGTTCAGCAGAATGTTGATCTTGTCGGCACCGGAGTAAAAGCAATCGTATCAGTTGTTGAGCCCCTTGCAAAATCAGCTCTTGATCTTGCTGGCAACGCAGCAAACGGCGCTGGTCAGTTGTTGCAGAACGCAACAGCTACCGCTGGTCAGTTGGTGCAGAGCGCAACCACCACCGCTGGTCAGTTGGTGCAGAGCGTATCATGCACGGCTGGCGAAGTAGTGCAGAACGTAACAGCAGTGATTATCCCTAAAAAGTAAACCGCTGTTTTTTTTTAAAGAAGCACCTTATGCCGCCGGTATAGGGTGCTTTTTTTATCGAAAATTCGCGGAAAACCTCGCCCTTCAGGGCGGGGATGGATAGCGTGGCCACTGCAAGTGGCCTGTTTGTGCGCCCAGCATGTGCAAAATCTTGAAGGTGGAAGTCCTCCCGTGAGTTGACCACAACGCTCCCTCCCGTAAATTACCCTCAATACAAGGATAACGCTTCTTCCGAATCATTCTGCTTGATCCCCCTTTTGGCTATTCACTAAAACAGAAACCGACAATTTTGGCGGATAGGTTACCAGCAG
>CAILXB010000283.1 GCA_903838025.1 uncultured Chlorobiaceae bacterium | reverse complement strand
TCAGCTTTGCCAGACTGAATAAGAACTCGCTCCTTATTGGCCATGGTCAAATACTTCTTGAGGTTCCTGCGTAACTCTGTTGTGCTTATCGCTATCATAATCCTCTCTCTTTGTGTTATCGGTTCGACCTCTCTATAAACCAACTGATTAATCCGCCGGAGACGATACCAACCAATAATGAAGAATCAGGTGAGTTCATAAGGGCACCCCGAAAAAGTCTGAAGCGCAATAGCTTATTATAAAAATGTAGTATAGCCTATCAAGAGAAGGCTAAAATTCCGTATTTTATGGCAGAATCCACATCATCATTCTCTCTGCCATGAAAACTTCTCCTTATGGTCCTTGAAAACTCGAAGCTGTCCCGCATCACACAGGCGCCATCATGCACACAACCATCACCCTGGTCTCCCGGCGGTGGAGAAATGTGACTGGGTGTAGTGCTGGTGAGGGTTTCATGGCGTCAGTTTTTCAAGGCTTTGCACTGGGTGAAGAGTTGGAAGGTGGCGCGTTTCAGGTACCGAGTGGCTTGACGGGGTTTGCGTTGGGGATGATGCTGTGAGGCGAGGGTTCGGGCTTCGGGTTGCATGATGCCTTCGGACTCAAGCAGGGTTTCGATGGGTTGCGGGCAGTTGGGCATGGAGCACAGGCTTCAGTACCTTTCATAATTTGCTGCCGCATAACCATCTATTAGCTCGCGACTTGAGCACAGACCAGCCATTTCATTGTACTCGCATGATGAATATATGTAGAGGGCTTCTTACACCACTTGCAGCCAGTCGGTGAACCGATGCAAACTGCTCGTGTTTACGCATATTTTTAGTTATTTTTTTTAGCGTTTTTTTTCAATAAATTGATCCATGTTTAACAGCTTAGCTTTACAATCGCACAGGTCGTGTGTTATTTTTGGCTAACGCCTAACATAACAATAACATAACAATGGAAAAAGAAATAATTGATTATATCGTCTCGAACGAACATGGGACGCGAAATGATTTGATTAAAAAAGCTCGAGAGATCGTGAGCAAAGAACCTGCTCTTAATGATGAGCTAAAAACGAAACAGGCAGATTGGATGATAAAAAAACTAGAGTTATTAGGCTATATAAGACAAGGACAGGACCCAAATAAAAATGCCACATGGAGACGTACAGAAAACGCAGTACAAGAAGCTGTGATTTTAAGGACTCCAACTTTTAAAGATAAAGCAAAAGGTCATTTGCTGAGGCACTTGTTTGGGTTCTCTATTGAACTATGAGATATATTTTTTTTTGGGTTCCAACAATAAAGCCAATACATACATTTAACCCTCGGAAATTTGAGATCAGTGACAATATATCAGATCATGATCTTCCGTTTCACTTAGCAATAACTCTTGATGAGGACTCAAATCTCACAATTAGATCTAATGATATAAGCTTCTCTTTTAGCCCGATTTATTTACGCTTTATTGCATCGCATAAATGTGGTATGTTATGTTACGCTTTTAATGAAGAAGAAGATATAATATTAACAGATCATGCATTCGATAAGCAAATCTACCATATGGTAAAGGAATTATATCATAAACACGAGTACCATGCTATAGATGAAGACTCTATTTTATCTGCATTTATCAGTGATGAAATAGATTTCAAATACGCCATACAAAATTATTGCGACAAATTCCAAGAAAAGTTTTGTGCACATGCAGAAGATATTAGCGATCAATTGGAAAGAATTGAATCATCACAAAAAAATCCAGACAATCTTGATCTCTGTATAAAAAGTTTATTTGTTGGCAATAAAAAAATAACAAAAGCGTTAGGGGAATTAATATATTATCAGCACCTTTCTTCATATCTTGATCCTGATAATAGTGAAAATAGGTACGAATCAGTTGAACGGCTAAGAGAGGATTTTTCGACAAAACAGCTAAAGATAGTATATAACTTAAACCACCTCCAATATATAATATCACAAAGTCAAGTGTATCTCTCTTTAGTGCTTGCGGTCGTTAGTATTGCATTAGGTTTAGTCAGTATATATGTCACCTTCTTTCCTCCTACGCGATAATAAAAATTCTGCGCCAACAGAATCTATTGCTCTCTATCTTCAAAACCAAAAATAATCTACTGCTGCATGGTATCAAGATGCCGCCACCGCTGTGCCGGTGGCTTATCAAAGATCGCGTAACGCTAACACCACGCTCAGGACATACTCCGTCTTTACCGTTAAATTTGAGGTGAACCTCTTTCTTCAGTCCAGAGACCGAAAGATTAACATCATCTACCTTACTGACCGCTGGAAACCCTAAGAGTTGTTGGTAATGGTCCATTAACAATTTCCCCTATTGAGTTACTTCACAACTTCCCTTCTCCCCTGAACCTGGTCTCCCAGCGGTGGGGAAATGAGACTGGGTGTAGGGCTGGTGCGGGTTTCAGGGCGTTAGTAAGGGCACGGCATGCCGTGCCCCTATGTGGGGAATGGGTTTGGGTTGGGCGCGGGGTTGTTTTTTTGGAGCGGAGAGGAGTATGAATGACGGCTACCCTGCCGGGGACGACAACCTTTATGGTGGTTGAAATGAGGACGATTGGTTGTGAAGTAAGTGAAGTTTCTTCACTTACTTCACAACGTCCCCAACTCTTACTTGAACCTGGCCTTCCGGCGGTGGAGAAATGTGACTGGATGTAGCGTTGGTGGGGTAATGGGGGCGATAACTTTTATAGCCGACCGGCAACTTGATTTTGTGGCAGGATGCCTTTGACGTCGTAGATGACGCAATGTTGGTTTGATGCGAGGTCTTGCAGATTCAGTGCTTTGAATTGATGATGGGCGACGGCGAGTATGATGGCTTGGTAATGATTTCCGTTTAGCGCGGAATGGCTCTTTAAGCTGTATTCATGCATTACTTCCTATGGGTTGGCCCAGGGGTCGAAAATGTCTTTTGTGTTGCGGATGTCTGGACAGTTTTCTTTGCATCAATATAGGATGCCACCGCCGACCGATACGTCCGCTCTGGTGTCCTAATGCGCCAAGGCCCTTTTGACAGCCTCCGGTTCATGGGCAATGACGGTTAAAAGAATCCGTGCCGCCCGATCAGGCTGACGGCGTTTTTGTTCCCAATCCTGCACTGCCCTGACGTCAAACCCGAACCGTAAAGAAAATTCCAGTTGTGTCAACCCCAAACCGTTGCGGATAGACTTAACGTCGATCTCCTCAGGAACATTGACGGTAAAGCCGTCAGAAATTTCACCGCGTGCATAGGCTAGTGCCTGGTTCGCGGACTTGATAAGTTTATTTCCTGCTTTGGACATAGTGTTTAACTCCTTTCTTGTAAACATCAGCAAGCGATCCTAAAATGTGCTTCAGTTCATTTCTTTCACCTTGCGATAAATTTGCTCTTTCGCCTTTTGAAAAAATAGACAAGAGAAACACGGGAATATCTTCTCCGGCATAAAACGTCACAACCCTGTACCCTCCGCTTTTTCCTTTGCCCCTTCCAGCGAATCGAATTTTTCTTGCACCGCCCGTACCTTTCATTTCAACTCCGGCATTAGGGGTTTGCGCGATACAATCGATGATTGATCGACGCTCATCGGCAGTTAACCCGAGAGCCTTGGCATCGACAAGATAATCCGGCGTTTCAATAACAACATGCATAATGCTAAGGTACGGCAATGCCGTATATAATACAAGGGGAAAAGAGAGGAAACAACCAATCAAGGATACAAAACAAAACGTATAAGGGCAAGTTTTCAGGGTATTGGTCTGGTCTCCCGGCGGTGGGGAATGGTGACTGGGCGTAGCGCTGGCGGGGGTTTTAGGGCTGAGCTAAAAACTGCAATGGGGAAAGCCTACGAGTCGCCATAATGGCCGCTGGCGGAAACGACAAAAACCGTCACGATGCTTTCATTAACCTCGTAGACTATACGATGCTTCTTGTTGAGGCGTCTTAACCAACACCCTGCCAAATCTCCTCGCAGTTGCT
>CAILXB010000282.1 GCA_903838025.1 uncultured Chlorobiaceae bacterium | reverse complement strand
GATCTTATCAGCATATTTCAGAATACCCTTGCAGATGTTGTTGGCTGCGTACATCGCCATCATCTCGCCCGAGCAAACGATGTAGATCTCTTGAGCTTTACCGTCACGAATCGGCATGGCAAATCCTCCACAAACAACGTCACCAAGCACGTCATAGAAAACATAGTCGAGATCCCACTCCTCATCAAAAGCGCCAAGCTGTTCGAGCAGGTTGACCGAGGTGATGATACCGCGACCTGCACAACCTACACCTGGCTCAGGACCACCGGATTCGGTGCAACGAGTGTTTCTGTATCCCGCTTTGATGATATCTTCAAGTTCAACCTCTTCACCCTCCTCACGAAGCGTGTCGAGCACCGTCTTCTGCTGTAATCCGCCGAGGAGCAGGCGTGTTGAGTCAGCCTTGGGGTCACAACCAATAACCATGATTTTCTTGCCCATTTCTGCAAGACCGGCAACCGTGTTCTGTGTCGTGGTTGACTTGCCGATACCACCTTTTCCGTAAATAGCTACTTTTCTCATTTTCGTACTTTTTTAGGTTTTCGTTGCCTTTCTCGTCAACTCTTCAGGCTGTTATCTGTTTTTGCCTGAATTGTTATGCTTTTTATAATGCAAAATGCGTGCCAAAGCAGGGCGTTCGCAGAAAAGTTTTTTTGGAAGAGAGAGCGAAGTGGCCGCAAAGCCGCATGGATGAAAGGTTTCATCCTCTTTTGCAGCACTCTTTTTTTCTGTGAGCGGTTAACGTATTTCAGGCTCAGCCAAAAATGGCGGGCAAAAAGGTGTACAAACAGGTAGTAAAGTGAATGTTCTTACGTTATTGTATGGATTTTGTAATTTCGGCGTGACGACGGGTTGGTTGCAAGGCACTCCAACTTCAAAAAACAAGTTTTCCTCGCTTATTTCGTCAATCATAATCCCGCAAGAAGAGAGAGGTGTCTCCCGCTTTATAAAAAAATACAAAAATGTAGAAAACGAGCGAGAACAGGGGTGATTGATTGCAAATGGCGAAGGGTCGTTTTTTTTGAGTTTTTTAAATGAATCACACTGGTACGACATCTTTAAGTGCTATGAATTTGGTAGCCAAGAAAATCAAACCCGTTTTGATTCTATTACATTCCACGGTCACTTGCAGTAGGGCGAGGATGTCGTATCATCGTTTTTTGCCGAACTGGGGCTCGGCGTTTTCAGGGCAGGCTGTTCATTAACACTGATGCGCCTCTCTCATTTTCTGTCAAAAAGTTTTATATTTCGCAGTGTCGTAAAAAAAGTGTGGAGTTGTGTTGCTGTGTTACCGTACCGATGTTTCTGATGGGTATAACGAGTTACAATGAGGTTGACGATGAAAAAGCTGCCGGTGGGCATACAGACGTTCAGTAAAATTATTGAGGGTGATTACCTTTACATTGATAAAACGGAGATTGCTCGTAGCCTGATTGAAAGCTATCAATACGTTTTTCTGTCGCGGCCCCGGCGATTCGGGAAGAGTCTATTCCTTGATACGTTAAAAGATATTTTTGAGGGAAAACGGGAGCTGTTCCGGGGTTTGCTGATTGAGGAGCAGTGGAATTGGGAGGTGAAATATCCGGTTATCAAAATCAGCTTCAGTGGCGGGATTCACTCGAAAGCCGATCTGGAGGAGGATTTGTTGTACATCCTTAAATCGAATGAGAAGCGACTTGGGCTGGAGTGTGAAAACAGAGCTCGGGCAAATCACTTCTTCGCAGAATTAATCGAGAAAGCCTGGGAGAAATATCACCAGAAGGTT